>NZ_SJOC01000012.1:0-137442 GCF_004331195.1 Acinetobacter sp. ANC 4216
GATATCACTTGAAACAGCGCAATAAAATAGAAACCTTATTCAGCTTATTGAAAGGTCAATACAATCTGGTTACAAGCAAATCACGTAGTATTTCTGGATTTCTCAGTGGAATCTATGCATCGTTATGCGCATATCAACTTACCCATCAAAATAAGCCAAAAATTCAAATTATGGGATCAATGGCTTAAACAGGATTCGGGTTACTTAGCAATCTTAGACAGGCTATTAATGTTTTATCCTTTTCAACAATAAATTTTTCATCATAAATATCAATAGTTAAGTATTTAAACCATTCTTCTAATGAGAATTTATTTAACTCTTTTTTATCATCTGCACTTTTAAAATTTTCATACTGTAAATAATATGAAATAATCTCTTTTAAACTTTTCTCTGAATGATATTCTTCAGCTAACTTATCGATATGTTCATAAAAAATATTATCTGGATTACCCCATAGTCTTAACTCTTCTTTTTTACGTGAAATAGCTTTACCAATATCTGTATGTATTACTTTCAATACATCTTGCTTAAATTTTTCAGACTCTTGTTCATTAGACAAATATTTCTTTATAAATTCATAAACAACAGATGTATTATATATTGTCTCATTAGATATGCACTCTGCACCAATTTGAGCAATAAATTTAAAGTCCGCCTCTGAAATATTAAAGTTAAATCTTCTGTCAAAAATGTCCCATATTTTATTTTTTAAATTTTGATTTTCTTCAGAAATCAACTCAGAATTTGCCAATGAATATAAAACAGCGAAATCTACATTTTCTTTCTGCTGAAACCAATTTTTAAACTGTATTTGCCATTCATCCCCACCATTCACCAAGCTGAAAGAAACTTTTTTTAATTTATCAAAAATTTTATCTTCTACCTGTACAGTAGTGCCTCTTCCCTTACCTGCTATTCTCGCTAAAGATGCACTAACATTTAAATCATTCCAATTTATATTCCAAATAGTGCCAAAATCCTCAATAAAATATCCTTGTAAAATCCGAATCAAAATTATTTCTTTAGTCGAATCGGCAACTTCGCTTGGTAATTTTTCTAAAAATTGTTTATACAATTTAATAACTTTTTGAAAAAACCTAAAATTATGAATTTCTAACTCATCTGCAAACTTCACCATCAAATCAACTAATGACTTATCTATATCTTTAGTATTTCCACGAATCAAAGGCTCAACCGATGTAATTTTGACTGTTTCATCTATCAATTTCTCTTTATATTCAGCGTATTTTTCTTTGTTTTTTTCTTCTGTTTTTGACTCATCTAAAATCAAAATTACCTGACAATTTCTTTCCAATTTAAGCTGATTTGCCAAACCCATGACATCTTTAATATCAAGCTTATTGGACATCCGTTCAAAATCGTCAAAGCAAATGATCGCATCTTTAACCTGACTAAACATCAAACTATCGAAAATCTTAGCTGAAGCACTTACGCCAAATTGAGAAATCTTTGTATCCTTAAATATTGAAGGCAAACCTTTGATCCATTTTGGAATTTCAACAGTTGAATGATAATTTTCAATGCTGCTGTAAATTTGTGTTTTTAAATCACTTAAGGATTCCAATCCAAATAACGAAACATAAGCATATTTGCGGTTAAAGACATTATCCTTTTTATAAATTCGTTCTTCGGACAATTCTGATTCTAAAAACGTGTTCCAGAAATAGGTCTTACCTACACCCCACGAACCTGTAATCGCAATTGCTGTTCCAATTTTTTCATTTCTTATATTTTGTTCAAGTAACTCTTTTAAACGAACTCTTTTATTTCGAATATCCATAGAATAATTTCCCTCTTAAAATCACCCCGCCACTTTATTTTTGCCATTTTCTTTGGCTTGAAACAAAGACTTGTCGGCTTTTTCCAGCAATGCCATCCACGAAGCAGCCCCTACCGCAACGCCAGCACTGACAGAAACATGAATATTCTGGTTCAGTTCAGCAATATAAAGTTCAGAACCGCCAATCTCTTTAAGAATTTTATTTGCAACACCCCAAGCCTCCTCAAAAGTAGTTTGCTCAATTAAAACCAAAAATTCATCACCACCATAACGTACAATTAAATCCGAAGTTCTGACATTAAATTGCAATTTTTCTGCAATTAGCTTAATCACCTCGTCACCCACAATATGCCCAAAAGTATCATTCACATGCTTAAAGTCATCCACATCAAAAATGATTAGGCCGGTTTGTTTCAATTGATTCGGCTTGTTTTCCAGATAACGGATATATTCATCTAAAGCCAAACGGTTAGATACACCCGTCAAATTATCCGTATTGGCAATATTTCTGAGCTGAAATTCCAGTGCATCACGCTGCTGTAGCACGCGCTTTAATTCTTTAAGGGCATTCAACAAGGTGACTGGCTCTGCAGCAGATAATGGTTCCCGTTCGGTCTCTATAACCTGATGCTGGGCCAATCGAAGAATGGTATTTCTGGCTTTAATTAAAGGTATAAAAACATGATTGCGCGCATGGATCATGGTAAAAATAACCGTTACCAAACAAATCAGCGCCACCAATAAAATTAAAATCAATTTTTGCTGGGCTTGTTTTTTCTGGCTTTGAGCCACCTTAACACTGTAATCCAGAATATAGCTTTGCAGATCGACCACTGTTACAAATTTATCAACCATTGCCTCTGTGAGTTGCGTACCGGTCAATGAATATGCCTGATTGTGGATACTTTCATTCATCAGGCGGGCAACGATTGGAATGCCTCGGTCTAAAAATTGTGTTTTTACTTGCTGATGCAAAGCTAGATATTCAGGGGTTTTATCCTGTTCGGGCTGTATGGTATTCACTAAAGCCCATAAATAATGGGCCTGATGTTGCGTCTGTAACGACCGCGCTAAATTATCTTCAGGTATTTTTTCATTAAAAGTCACTGCTGCCACAATATTCGATGCAGTTCGACCCGCCTGATCACGCAAATCAGCCAAAATTAAAATCAGCGTATAATAGTCTGAAACTGAAGTCCCTTTAGCTTCAGAATGCACCAATACATTTTCTATAATTCCCTTACAACTGTCCCACGCCTTAAACATGTGCTGAATCGCCTGATCCAGCTGTTTTGCACTCCGTTCAGATCGAGGCAAGGCGCCATAAGCATCAACAGCATTGCGACCTTGGGCCAGAGCGGCTTTTAACTGGGAAGATAATGCCTGAGACTGAACCGTAAAGCCCGCCGCAGCTAAAATTGCACGTGTCTGTTCAATCTGCAGGTCCACTTCTTTACGGTAAGCTTTTAATTCTTTTAGATTTGCCGCGAATTCATCGGCATTACTCGACATGACCTTATTCGCAGGTGCCCGTTCCCGGGAAATTTTATTGGCTAAATCGGCAACTGCACGAAGCGCAGAAATTTCAGTTAAAGCTCGATCCGCTTTTTGATAGCTTTGATAACTACTGACAATTAAAGGAACAGACAAAAATAGTAAAGACAGGATGATAATGATCATTGACCAGAACAGTCGCTGGCTGATATGTTCCGAGCGTAATTTATGCATGAATCAAATACGCTCCATACAACACGGCTGATCAATCATGTTTGATAATCATATGCAAATACAATTATATATATTACATGATTTTAATTTAAAAAGAGTTAAAATTTAATCAAAATTTTTAAACATTTCTATTTTATCAATCACTTATAATATTTTTTCAAATAAAAATTAAAAATCCTGTATTTCTTGACTAAAGCTTTAAAGCACAGCTCCTCGGGCTATCGTTTTAACCGAATTTATCTCCGTATTTGCCTGTTTTTTTGCTTACAGCATCGGATCGCTTTTCACTATGTAATTGGAGAGTTTGGAAATGATTGAATTACCCTGAAGTCAGCACACAGTCCAAATTAAACCTCGGCTTTCTGCTGCCAATATTGAGAATATAAACTATTTATTTTTCTAAATTTTTTTATAAATTATAAAGATTTAAAAAATTTTCGATGACAGTTGTAAGAAAACATTTACACGTGCTACAAATAAGTGCATAATGCACTGCATTAGGGCAAATTAAATATATTCCTCAGCAGATTATTTAATTTTTCCGAAGATTTTGGCGAAAAACCCCAGTTTTCTTTGAAAATTGGGGTTTTTTATGCTTAGAACTTAATAAACAGGTTAAAAATATTATATTTTATTGCACTATATTGGTGCTTTATCAATTAATAGATGACTAAAAAAATAAATTATTTAATCATGAAAAAAAATAAGCTTTAACTTCAGCAGTCTTGGTTTCTATTCTGCTATTTATTTTCTTTTAAACTCAATGAAATTGTTTGATTTAAATAAAAAAAAGCCCAACCTTGGGGAAAGTTGGGCATATAAAACAAAAACTTGCTTATGGAGAATCAGATCATCATCACATTATTTCAATGTAGTATGAATTGATAGATACATTATGGTAAAAATTACCAAATAAGTAAAGCCTATTAAAGTAGTAAGGTATTAAATAAACTAAAATTCCCTTCATTTATGTTAAATACATCACAAAACAAGAAATAATGTGTCTATTTTTCAACCAAAAATTATCAGTTTTGAAAGTTTCATTGCGAAAATCGAACAAACATTTCCAAGATGAGGCATAGCTCACGTAACAAAATATATTTCAATTGAATTTTACAATTAATTCTTAAAATTAATTCAATTTAACATTATAATTATCCATTAATTTCTGTTTATTCCCAAGCAGATAAGTTATAAAACCTGGCTTATTCATTTGTTCTAAAAAAACAATTTTCAAAGTTGACATAGCATAGATCATTTGTACTTTTTTTAACCATATATGCTATTTATAACAAAAAAACAACAAAATAATGTTCTTTTAGTTCATTGACTTAATGTTTTGTTACAATACAATGAACATAGTTTAATCCATCTGCAATAGAAAATAGAACTGGAAATTACTATGAAAAAACTCGGTTTAGCCACTGCTTTATTATTAGCCATGACCGGTGCTCAAGCGTATCAAGTAGAAGTACAAGGTCAATCTGAGTACATCGACAACACAGTAAATGACAAAAACTTTACTGGTGCTGTGCAAGGCACTTATTACCTTAAAGATGTTGATTCTTCTAAAGGTCCATTGGCTGAAGCAGCTTTCTTAAACCAAGCGTCTAACGTGTCTGTAGCTTATAACTACGGTGAATACGATGTAGATGCAGACGATTCTGATTTCACTTCTCACACTATTGGTGCTAAAGCTGAAGCGTATATTCCAACTAAAGTTGTTCCTGTATATGCTAGCGCTTCTTATAGCAATACTATTACTGACAACAAAGATGGAAATGCCGATGATCACGGTGACCGTTATGCTTTAGAGCTTGGTGTTCTTCCAACTAACAACTTCTTGGTGGCTGTGGGTTATACCAGCGTTGCAAACCAATATTCTTTAGATGCTTTCAACATCCTTGCTAATGGCGTTGCTAAAGCTGGTTTAGAATCTGAGACAATTGATCAAGACCAAGATGCAATCACTGCACGTACTAAATACGTAGGTGCAATTGACGGTACGAACATGTCAATCGGTTTTGAATCTGGTTTAGTTTACGGTGATGACACTGCTTATAACCTAGGTACAACTCTTTTCGTTACGCCTAAGTTAAGCGTTGGCGCTTCTTACGCTGAATCTAGCTTCGCTGGTTCACCAGACAAAGCTTGGGGTGCGAACGTAAATTACTTCATCACTCCTGCTGTTGCAGTTGGTGCGTCTTACGTAAATGCCAATGCTGAAAAAGGTTCTGTATACGATACAGAAACTGTAGGCGTTAACGCTAAATTCCGTTTCTAATTTTGAATTAGAAAAAGAGTAAAAAAGGACGCTTAAAGCGTCCTTTTTTATTGGTCTTTATCCGTAGGATGCTTGGGTAAATGAGCAATATATTGCAAGGCAATCAAGCGTGAAACAATGAGGGCCAGATACATCACCCCAGAAAACATTTGCAATAGTGCCAGTACCCGTGCGGGGGCACTTATGGGCATTAAATCCGATAAGCCTGTTGCGGACTGTAAACTAAAGCTCAGAAACAATAAATCAAGCCAGCTTTGTAAACCTGCAACATTGGGATTCAGGAAACTTCCCGGCGCCAGCAGCTGGCAAACGTTATACAAAAATGCAAATCCCCAGGCCAACAGGGTAAATACCGCACCCGCAGCAAACAGTTCATCTCGGGTTAAATAGCGGTCTTCAAACATATAACGCAACAGACCATAAGCCGCGCTAAAATAAGCGGCTGCTTCAAAGCCATGGGCGATAACCTGTATCCAGAGATTTTCTATGCCTAATAACATCAGGGAAGAAAAAATCACGGCGCCACTCACGAAACTTAAGCCCAAAATGGTAAACATTGGGGTTTGTTTAATTACTTTGGCAATGACCAGTAAAACCAGCACCCCCAATAGCCAGCTGAGCGTACGGTAAGGCATGCTGTAATTGACTGCAACGGACAGGATCAAAATAATAAATTGTAATAAAAGTAGCCAAGCTGAAGGCAATACGCGAAACACCTTCCACACATCAATAATTGCCTGCATTTTCTGCTCCAGAAGATCGCTTTTTATGTCTCAATTTTTATGTTCCTTTTAATCAACTTAGCATGAATGCTGAAGCAACAAGCGAAATATTTGTATGAAAAAGATTGAAAAAAAACCGTTATTTTGATCTGTTCAAGGTGGATGCAGTCACTCTTATGATCTGCCGAAAGGGAATTTAAACAGCGATATCCATTTGCACAGGGTATTACTATCAGGCGATGTGTTATTTGCCCTGACATAAAAAAAGCCCCTGACGGGGCTTTTTTAAAGTAACGCTATCTTAGTGATCTGATGCACCAGAGATACCGATACCTGTTTGTGAACGTACATACTGAGCATCGAAAGCTTTGCGTTCTGCATGCGCACGAGCCGAGCTGTCAGTCACAGAGAATAACCAGCAGCACAGGAACGATAATGGCATTGCAAAGATTGCTGGGCCATTGAATGGGTTGACTGGTGTCTCAGAAATACCGAATGTATCTACCCAAACCGCTTTAGACAAGATGATTAGAGTCACTGCAGCAACAAGACCTACAACACCACCAATTACCGCACCACGAGTAGTCAAACCTTTCCAGAACATTGACAGTACCAGTACCGGGAAGTTGGCACATGCCGCTACCGAGAATGCCAGACCCACCATGAAGGCAACGTTTTGTTTCTCGAACAGGATACCCAAAATCATCGCAAAGATCGCAAGACCTAAAGTTGCAATTTTAGACATGCGCAGTTCAGATTCAGGAGTCGTTTGGCCTTTCTTGAATACGTTTGCATACAAGTCATGTGAAATTGCTGAAGCACCAGACAGGGTCAAACCAGCCACAACCGCAAGAATCGTTGCGAATGCTACCGCTGAAATGAAGCCCATGAACAAGTCACCGCCAACAGCATCAGCCAAGTGAACCGCAGCCATGTTGTTACCACCAACAAGTTCTAGCTTGCCAGTTACAGCCATTTTCGCTACATCAATGAATTGCGGGTTGTTTGATACGTAAAGGATCGCACCGAAACCGATGATGAAAGTTAAAAGATAGAAGTAACCGATGAAACCTGTAGCCACAACCACTGATTTACGTGCTTCTTTCGCATCTTTTACGGTAAAGAAACGCATCAGGATATGTGGTAGACCTGCTGTACCAAACATTAATGCAAGACCAAGTGAAATTGCATCAATCGGGTTAGCAGCCAGTTTACCTGGGCCCATGATATTGCCTGCTTCCGCAAGGCTTATTTCATGTACTTTAGAGAACACCTGGATTGATTGTTCAAACATGTTGGTGAAGCTGAAGCCCACGCCTTTCATTACCATGAAAGCCATGAAAGTTGCACCTGAAAGTAACATCACCGCTTTGATGATCTGTACCCAAGTCGTTGCCAGCATACCACCGAAGATTACGTAAGCCATCATCAAAAGGCCCACAATCACCACAGCAATGTTGTAGTTCAGACCGAATAGAAGCTTGATCAGCTGACCTGCACCAACCATCTGAGCAATCAGATAAAAGGCAACAACAACCAAAGAGCTAAGAGCTGCCAGAGTACGTACCGGTTTTTCTTCCAGACGGAACGAAACCACGTCAGACAAGTTGAATTTACCCAGGTTACGTAAACGCTCTGCGACCAGGAACAATACGATTGGCCAGCCCACCATGAAACCGAGTGAGTAAAGCAAACCGTCAAAGCCTGAGCTGAATACCATTGCGGAAATACCCAGGAATGATGCTGCTGACATATAGTCACCGGCAATCGCCAGACCATTCTGGAAACCTGAGATACCACCACCTGCAGTATAGAAATCTGCAGTACTGGTGGTTTGTCTTGCTGCCCATTTGGTAATCAGCAAGGTGAAGCCCACGAAAATCGCGAACATAATAATTGCATGCCAGTTGGTTGCTTGCTGTTCAGCTGCACCCAAATCCGGACCTGCCATTGCCATACCTGACATCAGTAGCGTAGAAGCAGCGAGTGCTTGCGCTTTCAATGAATTCCATTTCATCTGATTACTGTCCTTTCTCATTCGCAATTGCTTCAACTTCTCGCATCGCTTCTTCATTTAATGCATCCAGTTTATTGTTTGCAATATACGAATAAACACCACATAGAATGAAAGACAATACAATAATGCTCAAGCCGAGTGGCATACCTATAGTGGTAACGCCGCCGCTAACCGAACTCATTAAGAATTCTTTGTTATAACCAACTAAAAGCATGAAGCCTACATAAACAATCAACATGATGATTGTTAGTGTCCAACTTAATCTGCTTTTTCTGCTGACCATTTCTTTAAATTTGGGATTCTGTAGAATACGTTCTACATGTGCCTCATCCATAATCATGCTCCTGTGTGCACCCAGCCATAGGTGTTTTTTTTAATTCGAATTATTTCGTTGTCTAACTTAACAATCTTATTAGGTTCTTGTAATTACTACTTTGGTGTTAAATTTTGATCAATTAAAGCGGCGAGATTATTAGATAGGGTATTATTACGACATAAATTTATGCTGTAGGCAATATGAATAGCTGGCTCATTATCGGGGTACTCGCCCTTTATATCGCGTTACTCTTTATCTGTGCATTTTTTGGTGAAAAACATGCGAGTCGCCTAAGTACTCGTGGTCGCATGTTACTCTTTAGTCTAACCTTAGGGGTATATTGCTCATCCTGGACATTCTACGGTGCAACCGGGGCTGCGGTTCGTGAAGGCATTATCTTTCTGCCAATTTACTTGGGTCCCCTGATTTTTGTCGGTGTCGGTTATGATATCTGGCGCCGTTTAGGCCGTGTGCGCCAGCATCATGCCATTTCATCTATTGCAGACTTTGTGGCTGCACGTTATGGCAAAAGCGGCCCTTTGGCATCCCTGGTCACCATTCTGGCAGTCATCGCGATTATTCCCTATTTAGCCTTGCAGCTCAGAGCCATTGCCTTGAGTGCATCGGTGATTCTGCAAGAAAATAGCGGGATTCAGGGCACCACCAATAGTGTGCTTTTCTTGACTGGAATTTTAGCCATTCTGGCCATGCTGTTTGGTACCCGGCAAATTGCCAATACCGAACAGCATGGCGGTTTAATGCTGGCCGTGGCATTTGAGTCGTTTGTCAAACTGTTTGCCCTGCTGTGCGTGGCCCTGTTCTTTGTCTTTGATGCACCCGAAAATTTGGGGCAAATTTCCACGGATGTGGTAGAAACCTTTAAACAGGTTCAGCTGTTTGGTGTTCCCGAAACCTTCTGGGTGCAAACCTTGCTCGCAGCCTTGGCGATTATCTGCTTACCACGACAATTCCATGTCGCGGTGGTTGAACTGCGGGATGAAAAACATATTCGGGGTGCACGTCGCTGGTTTGCCACTTACCTGATTCTGACCACACTGGCGATTATTCCGATTGCCAGCTGGGCGTTGCATGCTGCCCCGCATTTTCTTGCAATTCCCGATGTCGCCGTACTGTCCTTGCCGCTCAGTTATGATCAGGAGTGGCTGACACTTCTGGCTTTCCTGGGGGGGTTTTCCGCTTCTACGGGCATGCTGCTGGTCTCTTCCGTGGCCTTGTCGATTATGCTCAGTAATGACCTGATTATGCCTGCCTTATGGCGTACCGGCATACTTTCACGTCATGACAAGCGTCTGCCTCTGGTGCTGAAATTTACCCGTCGGGTGTGCATTTTAGCGGTCATGTTGCTGGGTTTCCTGTTTTTCCATTTCTTTAATGACATTGACCAGCTTTCAGTATTTGGCTTGCTGGCCTTCAGTGCCGTGGCCCAGTTTGCTCCAGCATTGATTGGTGGCCTGTATTGGCGTGGTGGCAGTAAACAGGGCGTATATGCAGGTCTGATTGCCGGTTTCGTGATGTGGGCCTATACCTTGCTGTTGCCTACCGTACTGCGCAGCCTGCCTGCTGAATACAGCTATTTTAGCCAGCAGTTCCTGCTTGCAGGGCCTTTAGGCATAGACTGGTTACGCCCCGAAGCGCTGTTTGGTTTTCAGTCTTTTGCTCCCCTCACCCATGGCGTGACCTGGGCATTGGGTCTCAATATTTTGCTGTATATCTGGGTGTCGCGAATTTTCCGTCCCAGTATTGCCGAGCAAATTCAGGCGGAAAGTTTTTTCTATTATGAAACCAAACCTTTGCCGACCCACAATGCCTCGAGTGAAATCAATTATTCTCACCAGGATGTGGCCCGTCTGAAAGTTGGCGATTTAATTACCCTGGCCAAACGGATTACCGGTGAAGGACCGGCTACCCAAGCCTTTCAGCAGTTCTGCGCCCAAAACAACGTCATACTGAATGAAAACAGCAATGCCAATGGCATGTGGTGGCGCTTTACCGAACAGTATCTGGCCGGAACCATTGGTGCTGCTTCGGCGCGTACCCTGCTCACCACCGCCATGGTGAATAATGGTCTGGCACTCGGTCAGGTCGCCAATATTCTGGATCAGGCCTCGCAATGGCAGCGTTTTAACCAGAACCTGATCATGACCATGATTGACCATATGACCCAGGGGGTGAGCGTGGTCGATGAAAACATGTGTCTGGTGGCCTGGAACAATCAATACCTGAAACTGTTCGATTATCCCAAAGATATTGTCTATGTTGGCTGTCCGATTGCCGACCTGATCCGTTATAACGCCGAGCGCGGTGAATGCGGGCCGGGTTCGGTCGAAGAACACGTGCGCAAACGGATTCACTGGATGGCCATGGGCAGCGCACATGAATTTGAACGAATCCGTAAAGATGGCCGAGTGATCCAGATGCGCGGCAATCCGATTGAAGGCGGCGGCTTCGTCACCACCTTCGCCGACATTACCGCTTTCCGTGAAAATGAGGCGGTACTTGAAGCACGGGTACAGGACCGTACCCAACAGCTGGCCGATGCACTTTCCGAGCAGCAACTGGCCCGCGAACAGGCTGACCGTGCCAACATGTCCAAAAGCCGTTTCATTGCAGCGGCCAGTCACGACCTGTTGCAGCCAATGCATGCAGCGCGCCTGTTCAGTACCGCTTTAGAACAAAGCGTACAGTCGGATGAAGACCGCAAGACCCTGCAACAGCTGGACCGTGCCTTGCATGGTGCAGAAAGCATGCTGTCTGCCCTGCTGGACATTGCCCGTCTCGAAGGCGGTACCATCCAGCCGAAACGTCAGCCTTATCCCTTGCATGACCTGTTAAGTGACCTGGAACTGCAATTTAAATCCATTGCCGCTCAACGTGGCATTAAATTCAGCGTGCATGATGCACAGTTCTGGATTGATACCGATCCACAGTGGATTCGCCGGATCATTCAGAACTTTGTCAGCAATGCCCTACGCTATACCGCTAAAGGCAAGGTTGTGGTGGGGGTACTTCGCTCTGCAGAAAAACCGCGCCATATCCGGATTGGGGTCTGGGATACCGGTCCGGGGATTGCCGAAGAACAGCGCATCAAACTGTTTCAGGAATTTGAACGCTGTGGCCATACTTCGCCTTGGGGCGAGCAGGGTCTTGGACTCGGCCTGGCCATTGTGCAGCGCATGACCAGCCTGCTGGACTATCCGGTACATGTCTACTCTGAATATGGCAAGGGCTCGTGTTTTATGATTGAAGTGCCGATTGTGGATGCGCCTAAAGTGGTGGCAGCGCCAGTACAGGCGACCCCACTGAAAAGCAAGGCCTACAAGATTCTATGTCTGGACAATGATGAAACCATTCTGGAAGGAATGACCACCTTACTGACCAAATGGGGCTATCAGGTCTTTAAAGCCACTGAACCTGAACAGGCACTAGAACTCATTCAGCAAGAAAATATTCAGGTCTGGCTGGTCGATCAGCACCTGAACAACAATAAAATTGGTCTGGATTTCATTCTGGCCAACCGTCAGGAACAGGTTCCGGTGGCACTGATTACCGCAGATTCCGATCCTGAACTGCCACACCATTTGAAAGATCTCAATATTGTGCTGCTGAAAAAGCCGTTAAAACCGGCATCACTGCGTTCCTGGTTATCGGGCTTAAAAATTTCCGGTTCTTAAGCGACTTATTCAGAAATCACTGCAGATCAAACGCCCATTTCATGTATGTGAAATGGGCGTTTTCATTACATAAAAACACCCTCTCTTTACCTCACTGGCAATTTATTTTCTATTCTAGGCAAAACTGCTCAAATTTTTTAATTTAGCCGCTCCTTTATTGACCAAAAATTTCAACCTTGCATTTCCTATGGCAAAGATGATCAAAATTTAAATATACACTTGTATAATTGGTTACAATTTTTTCAAGTCATTATTATTAAAAATATTTTTAGAAGAAAAATCCATTATATAACTTTAGTCGTATTCCGTTTGGGGTCAGCCTGGCTCATATATGAGAGCAATAAGTGATCAGTTTAATCTGTCTATCAGTCTGCCTCAAAACGCTGCCCAAGAAACTGATCATCATAGAAAATACAGGAGTTTAAGATGAACATTTCTGAAGCCGGAAGTTATGGCGTAGATCAATCGCAACAATTTTACCGTCAATATGGGGCCAATGCCCTGTTGCCCGAAATTCAATGGACCGAACTATTTAGACCCAGCCACTTAAAGGACACTCATATTCAAGCCCTGAATACCCTGTATCAAAGCGCCGTCCCGCTTGCCTTGCAGGTATTCGATGAGCTGAATTTTGACGTCTTTAGCCCTGCAGCCTATAAACCGCAAGGCTTGGGTTTATTTGAGAAACTTGCTGAACAGGAAGACAAGCTGATTCAGTCTTTAGCCGCTGAAGCTAAAGACTTAACGGATAAAGTCCGTCACCAGATTTGGAGCATGTTATTGCGTGGTGGTGCCGTGCTGGTGTTTAAGGCATGGCTTGGAAAAGTCAAAACCGATCAGGATCTGCTCGACACCACCCAGTTTGATGAACTCTCTGATCTGCTGTTTATTAAAACCCCACCCCTGGAATTGGCAAAACATTTAGGCATCAATGCCCATGCCGATGAAGATCATATTTTCCTGCTGTATGGCAGCGATGTCTATTTAGACCGCTTTAACAGTCTGGAAACCGCAGCATTGTTTGTCGATTTGGGCGTATATGATGCTGCCTTCTTGAGTTTGCGCGATGACAGTGTGGCTGAATATCTGAAAGAGAAAGCCTATGTCACTCAAGAGCAAATTGATGATCTGCAATGTGCATTGAATCCCTTATTTTGCACAGACAGCACTCCCAGACAAAGCTGCGTCGCCTAATGCAAGACATTAAAAGCTTTGTTTTTTAAAGTCATTTCCAACAAAAAAAGGCACTTTTATCAAGTGCCTTTTTTTGTTCAATGCTCTATGCAGCAGATTACATTTTCTTTTCTTCGATATTTAGCGCACTGATGGCCAATACGGCCTGAGTACGATTTTGCACATTCAGTTTACGGAAAATGGCCGTCACATGTGCCTTAATGGTCGCTTCAGAAACATCCAGTTCATAGGCAATCTGCTTATTCAGCAAACCTTCCGCCACCATCATCAATACGCGGAATTGTTGCGGGGTAAGTGACTGAATACGTTCTGCCAATGCGGTTTCATCAGCTGCACGCGGGTCAAAGTTCATGTTGGCAGGCAAGTTTGGCGGTAACCAGATTTCCCCTTCCAGTACCTGACGGATTGCCTCACCAATATGGCTTGGATGCGCAGATTTCGGAATATAACCCATTGCACCATGGGCTATGGCACGTTGAATAATCGATACTTCTTCATGCGCAGACACCACAATAATCGGAATGGATGGATATTGGGCACGGACATGCACCAAAGCCGAAAAGCCCGAAGCTCCCGGCAAATTGAGATCCAGTAAAACCAAATCTGGTTCCGGTCCATTATCCAGGCGCTCATAAAACTCATTGACTGCAGCAGTTTCCTGAATTTGCGCTTGCGGCAAACTGTAACGAACAGCTTGAATCAAGGCATGACGAAACAGTGGATGATCATCTACGATTAAAATATTCATAAGCAGCATGAAAGATCTGGTGCACATTAAGAGCTATTCTAACCACACAAGCACTATTAAGGATATGCAAACAATCACTTTTTTCATCCAATATGGCATTATTTTATTAAAAAACTGCTTGTATTCAGGTTTTTCGAAAAATCATCAAACCTAATCATATTTTGATATAAATTTTATCGGCTAGCTCAAAATACTTATTAACAATGAATATAAATATAAAAATCAGAATATTAGGTGCCATAAAAGCACATTTTAGTGACTTTTTATTTTATATCTTAAAATCAGATAACTTTTATTGATTTGCTTATTTTACAGAATATCCCGGCTGTTGATTAATAAAGCTATTCCGAGATTCTATGCTTTAGGTTATTCAAAAATGTCTATTTTAAACACGCAAAAACCATTGAATATTGTTGCTGTATCAGGCGGCTTAAACAATCCTTCTAAAACCGAGGCGCTGGTCCAAGCCATTATTGATGAGTTAGGTGAAGCAACGCCAATTCATGTGCACTTTATTAAATTTAGCGAAATCGGCTCTTTACTGGGCGGTGCAATTTACCGTAACCAGTTGCCACAACGTGTACAGGATGACCTGGCTGCAGTTGAAGCGGCAGATGCCCTGATTGTCGGCACACCGGTTTACCGTGCATCATTCACCGGACTTTTCAAACATTTCTTTGACTTCGTAGAACAAACTGCACTGGTCGATGTACCGGTACTGCTTGCTGCATCGGGTGGCAGTGAACGTCATGCCTTGGTGCTGGAACATCAATTGCGTCCATTGTTCAGCTTTTTCCAGGCGCAGACTTTACCAATTGGCGTCTATGCAACCGACCGTGACTTTACCCCTGAATATACCATTCACAGTGAACTGCTGCGTGACCGCATTACACTCGCTGTAGCACGTGCATTACCAATCCTTGAGTGGGCACCTGCCAAAGGTCAACGCGCTGAAGTGGTCAAAGAGAAATCTCAGCAAGCCAACCAGAACCTCGGCATCAACAAACAGATTGAGCAGGAAGAAGTGCTTCCTTCTGCTGCTGTTCCAAGCCTGGACGCTGCCGAAGCGCGCCTGCACAGCAAAAAAGCACCGAAGCCACAAGTGGCTTAAAGCAGCTAAGCAATTACATCCTGAGGGTACACAGAATGTCAGTACAAGATAAAAACATCCTGTTTTCTTATTGGGTACCAAAGGTCAGCGGTGGTTTGTGGCCAAAGCCAATGTGCAGGCCGTAAAATTTTTTGGGAATGCCACCCGTGAAGCAGGTGCTGCAACATTCGAGGGTGAAGGTAACTGGACTAAATCGACCTTTGAAGATCTGGTGCAGTACAACGATGGTTTTAAAACCAATTTAATTGGTACACCGCAGCAAATTGCGGAACGTATTGTTGAACTGAAAGCAGTCGGTGTGGATCTGATTTTGTCCGGCTTCTTACATTTTATTGAAGAAGTTGAATATTTTGGACAAAAAGTGTTGCCATTGGTTCGTGAACTGGAAGCGCAGCAACTCGCTGTTTTCACCTCTAAGTCTGCTTAATCTCGGTAAGCAAACAGACCGTACACGAACTCAAATCATAATAATCAAATGGCTTCTCCATCTTTCCCTCAAGGCTCGGCTTGGGGGATTTTTTTAATTATGCAGCAGAGCTAGCTTTACTCAAACCGAACGCAATAACCAATCGTCAACCAGAAAAAACAAGAACCGCATGGTGGCTGCTTCAACAAAATTTTAAAGTAAGCCGATAGCGGCAAAAAATAAGCTGGAAATAAAGATGTCTGCTCAATTTTTACTGTCCCTTGCGGGCGCTGCCATTGTATTGGCATTCACCGGATGTGCCTCACCATCCAGGTCTCCCATTACAGACAGTTATGGTCCTCAGCCGCATCTGCCTGAACCCAAATCCAGTCTGTTTCCTACAGTCAATATTGCCCCGGCCAAAGGCTGGCCTGCCGGCACCATGCCCACCCCGGCTCCAGGTTTGAAAGTTCAGGCCTTTGCCAAAGAACTGGAACATCCACGCTGGCTGTATGTGTTGCCGAATGGCGATGTGCTGGTGGCTGAAACCGATGCACCGCCCAAACCGGATGACAGTAAAGGTTTTAGGAGCAAAATCATGAAACTGCTGATGAAGCGTGCCGGGTCATCGCATCCGAGTGCCAACCGCATTCGCCTGCTGCGTGACAGCAATGGCGATGGGGTGGCAGAGCAAAAAACCGTGTTCCTGCAAAATCTGAATTCCCCCTTTGGCATGGCGCTGGTCGGCAATACGCTGTACGTGGCCAATACGGACGCCTTAATGCGCTTTCCTTATCAAAAAAATGCAACTCAAATTACCGCAGGCGGCAGCAAAGTTCTGGATTTACCCGGCGGCCCGCTCAATCATCATTGGACCAAAAACGTCATTGCCAATTTTGCGGGCAGCAAACTCTATATTACCGTGGGTTCAAACAGTAACGTGGCTGAAAATGGCCTGGACCAGGAAGCTGGCCGCGCACTGATTATGGAGTTTGATATTGCCAGCGGCAAAGCACGCCCCTTTGCGACAGGGTTACGCAACCCGAATGGGATGGACTGGCAACCGCAGAGTGGCATGCTCTGGACAGTGGTGAATGAGCGGGATGAAATTGGCAATGACCTGGTACCCGATTACCTGACCTCAGTCCAGGATGGCGCTTTTTATGGCTGGCCCTATAGCTATTATGGGCAACATGTGGACACACGGGTGAAACCTCAAAACCCCGAGCTGGTCGCACGTGCCATTAAACCCGATTATGCTTTGGGTAACCATACGGCTTCCTTAGGCCTGACATTTTATACGGCTCAATTGATGCCGCAGTATCGCAGTGGTGCGCTGATTGGTCAGCATGGCTCATGGAACCGTAAACCGCATAGCGGCTATAAGGTTATTTTTGTGCCCTTTCAAAATGGCCAACCTTCGGGTCAGCCACAAGATGTACTCACTGGCTTTTTAAATGATCAAGGTGAAGCCCAGGGACGGCCTGTTGGGGTGGCGGTTGATCGTTCGGGAGCAATATTGGTCGCCGATGATGTAGGCAACATGATTTGGCGCGTATCGCCCATCGGTACCATGATGGATAACCGGCCAATCAATAAAACGATTAGCCCTGCTTCTGCGAGTCAACAGCCTGTGAGTTCACAACCTGATTCAGAAAAAGCAGCCCAGTAGTCATGGCCAAATAAAATGACATAAAAAAAGCCCGACATCCTGTCGGGCTTTTTCGTATGGGGTAGTTAAGCATGACTCCTGTCTTGCTTCACGATCCTGGTGTCTGAACGTTTTATTGTTGTTTTATGTTCCGGAACGTCCTGTTCCTGCATGAATTCATCATAGGAAAAAAATCCGGATGTGCCCATCCGCAAAATCCTTAAATTGATGTGCGCCAAAGCTTACAGAGCCGGCCAATTTTTATGCGTAAAATGGATGGATTTTTCTGGAACAGTAACTGTTGAATAATCGAAAAAAATCGCAAAACTGAATATTTTCAAACAAATGATTGGTAAAACCTTATTGAATAAGAGATGAAAAACATTTTAAAACCAAAGTTGATACATCATTTTTCGATAAATTTTTATCAATTTCATTCAAAAAATATTTTTCGTTAGCTGAAGGGCTTGACCCTTACGTAACGTCAGCCTCTAGCATAAAACACGCCTAAGGAAGAAAGGAGTCCAAAGATGTTGTTACAATTCGGTGAATTGGCCAAGCGAACGGGGTTAACTATTCGCACCCTTCATCACTATGACGATATTGGTTTGCTTCGGCCTTCGGCCCGCTCCGAAGCCGGTTACCGGCTTTACAGTCGTAAAGATATTACTCGCTTGCACCAGATTCAGGCATTGCGAGGACTTGGAATGACACTGGCAGAAATCGGCGCGGTTCTTAACGGTCCAGACCTTGCACTCGCCCCCTTAATTGATCGGCAGATTCAGGCAATTGATCAGATGATCATCAAGCAGACACAACTGCGCTATCGGCTGAGCAATCTCAAAGAACAACTAATGAATGGTGAAGAACTGCAACTGGACGATTGGTTAAAAACACTGGAGCTTATGTCTATGTACGAACAGTATTTTACAAAAGAAGAACTTGCAGATCTGACTTTTTTACAAGCAGACAGCAAAGCACAAAAAGAATGGGAAGTGCTCGTCCGCGAAGCAAATGCACTCTTCAAGACCGGTGAGTCTTCTAGCAGTGAAACCGCCCGAAACCTCGCTTCACGCTGGATGCAAACTCTCGAACATAACACCGCTGCCAATCCTGAATGGCTGGCTAAACTGAATACGATGCATTCAGCTGAACCAACATTCCAGGAAAAGTTAGGTGTGAGTCCTGAAGTGGTTGAGTTTCTACTAGAAGCATTTGCTGAAAGCAAATTAAACGTTTTTTCACGCTATTTATCCGAGCAGGAATTCGCCTTTATGAAGCAACATTATGCCCGTGAGATGAAAAACTGGCCTCAGCTATTGATTGAACTGGAAAAGGCCCTTCATGCAGGGATTGCACCTGATAGTGAACAGGCAAAGCGTTTGGCACAGCAATGGCTATCCATGTTACAAGGCTATGCGGGCAAAAATCCGGTTACCCATGAGAAGATTCGAAAAGCAATGCAAAATGAACCGACTCTTGCCGAGGGGACCTGGCTCAAACCTGCCACCTTGCACTTTCTTGAAAAAGCCGTAGCGGCGTTGATGGGTTGTGCCTAGGGCATCTAGTTAAATCGGTGCTTTATAAAGAAGTTTAAAGTGTTATGGCAAGCTTTGCCTCTACCCTAGTAAAGCATCAAAAGAGTATAGCTACGTCATTTAATGACGTAGCTATTAGATATCATTTAATAAACAATTGAGTTAATAGACAAGTGGTTTAATAATAAGGAAATAAAAATAAATCATGATAGGAAAAACTTATCCAGCCGTAGCCTACAAGCTGGTCATTTTCGATTTTGATGGAACATTAGCAGATTCATTTCCATTCTTTGTTTCAACCATAAATCATCTGGCTGGGAAACACGCTTTCAGGAAAATTCAGTTAGATGAAGTTGAATCTTTGAGAGAACTTGGTCCCCGAGAGCTAATGAAAACACTAGAAGTACCGGTATGGAAACTACCCGCTATTGCGCAGAGCTTTATAAAACTCATGCAGGAGGACCTTTCAAAAATTCCCCTATTCGAGAATATCGAGGAAATGCTTGCCCACCTAAGCGAAAATGGCGTGATCCTGGGTTTGGTTTCTTCAAATGGATACGAAAATGTAACCCGTGTTCTTGGTTCAAGCTGTCGACATTTTAGTTACTTTGAATGCGGTGCATCTTTTTTTGGAAAAGCCTCCAGACTAAGACAGCTTCTAAAAAAGCAGGATGCCAATCTTCGGAAACGATCTATATTGGCGACCAGATCACCGACTGCGAAGCTGCCAAATCAGTAGGAATCGCATTCGGTGCAGTTTCCTGGGGATACAGTACTGAAAAAATTTTAAAAACACTGTCTCCTGAAGAGACATTTGAAAATGTGGCTGCCCTAAAAAGGCTCGTGAGCAGCGAAAAAACAGCCTAACTGAATTACGCTTATCAGCAAAAAATCATCAGACTCTATACTAGAGGTAAACTATGCTTTCTTTAAAAATAACGACACATATCGATATTCATGCGACTCCCGAACAAGTCTGGCAGGTATTGACTGACTTCAAACTGTACCAGAGTTGGAACCCTTTTATCCGTAAAATTGAAGGAAAGTTAAACGCAGGTCAAAAATTACAGATTAGTATTCATCCGACTAAACAGAAAGCAATGCAGTTTAAGCCGACACTATTGGAAGTTAAACATGCCCAATCTTTAAGCTGGCTAGGTCACTTTTTGATACCCGGTCTTCTAGATGGCCAGCATCGTTTTGAACTTTATTCCCAAAAGGATGGTCGCACCAGTCTTGTACACTCTGAAACGTTTAGTGGCTTGCTTGTACCCATGATGCGTAGCAAGTTGAAATCGATAAAACATGACTTTGACTATATGAATCAGGCTCTCAAATTGCGGGTAGAATCACATGAATGAAGTTGTAGCACATCAAAAATAGAGAAGTGAAATTTATCTTAAAGAAATTTCTGTTCCTTGTTGAAAATTTTTTGATGATTTTTATGAATTTAAAACGTTTAAACTTAAGCGTATTTTCATTTTTTAGGAATGGTGTATGGAAGAAAGTAGAGCCTTGAATTTAGCAGAGTCACTATGTAATAAAGCTGATTCAATAAAAGACTGTTTAAATCTGTTGAGGGAAAAAGATTGTCTTTTCGATTATACAATTACTAATCATGAAAATATGGGCATCACAGTTATAAGAAGTCATTTAGGTGTGCTACGTCTTTCAGATCTTGCATATGACAATGCTAATAATAAAAAAGGGGAAGATTTAAAAAATTTAATGGTAGTTATCCTCCAAGACATTTATTAATACTTCTAAAATTAACATAATACATCTTATAAAAATTTAAATTTATAAATCATAAATTTAGATCACATCAAAACAATCTAATCTTTATGAATGGGGCTTTTTAATTTATTTTTAGAACCTGAAAGAAAAAGCCTCCTGTAGGAGGCTTTTTGAATATTCAAATCACGAATAAAAACTCGGATCAGGCACTTTAGCTGTTAACACCCACTCCCCAATTTCCTGATATTTATAATCCACCGGGTCATGCAAAGTTTGAGTACGCACATTGCGCCAGAAACGGTCCAGATTTAATTGGGCTGTGGTGGCCCGTGCACCCATCACCTGAAAAATATTCTGTGTGATATACAGCGAGGTATTGGTCGCCGCAATTTTGGCAGTCGCAATGGCAATGGACACTTCACCACGCTGTTCAGCTGTTAGGTCTGCACCAATATCCCAAGCCTTCTGTAGTGTCTCTACCGCTTTAGCTGCCAGTAAACGCACGCCTTCCAGCTGCACATAAAATTCGGCAAAGTGCTTTTGCGTAAACGGATCATTCACGGCATTTTCCACCAAAGATTTGGACCAGGCTTTTTGGTTTTGCACGGTTTGTCTGGCGATTTCAAAAGCACCTTCTGCCACGCCTAGAAACAGATGCACAAAAATCAGTTGCGCAATCAGCGGACGTAAACTCGAATACGGCGTACTCAGTGGTCCCGGATTGAGCAATAATTCATCTTTTTGAATTTTAACCTGTTCGAAATGACTGGTACCGCTGTCGGTCTGGCGTTGCCCCATATTGTTCCAGTCACCTAAAAAACTCACCCCTTCTCGGGCTGTCGGAATCACGCCTATCAGCAATTTACCTTCCTCGTTATAGCCTGAGCAGAGCAACACATCGGAATCGATCGAACCTGAACAGAAGCTTTTGTCACCCTGAAATAAATATTCATTTTCAGACACTTGGGTTGCGGTGGTCCGTCGGTCTAAGGGATTTAAGGTATTGCCCCAAAACAGGTTTTCTTGTGCAGTTTGCTCAAACCATTTTCCATACTGTTCAGGCTGGGAAAACAGTTGCACCGTCGCAATCAGCAAATGATGAAAACCATACACATGCGCCAGAGAACTGTCGACCTGGGCAACGACCTGAATGGTCTGAAATACCGTTTTCCAGTCCGCGCCCTGACCGCCATATTGGGTTGGAATGGCAAGTCCCAGCAAGCCACTTTGACGGATTAAATCACGCTCCTGTTTTGGGTTACCGCCCTGCTTGTCGCGTTCTGCAGCCGTGGTTGCAAACTGTTCAGCAAGTTGCCCGGCAATGTGTAATGGATTTGAGATTAAAAGCGGGGATGAAGCATTCATAATATGATCTGATTATTGCTGTATTTTTAGCTTAGCAGATGATGTTTTCATGTTTTATCTGAATGCCTGCAGTGCTTATGCATAAAATAAAAATACCGCCTGAACATGCAGACGGTATTTTGATCAATCACTTATTTTTCGGGATAGACCGTCGCGATCAGGTTGTCCACCACTTGCGGATCGGCCAGGGTTGAGGTATCCCCCAAAGTGTCCAGTTCATTGGCGGCAATTTTTCTTAAAATACGGCGCATGATTTTCCCTGAACGGGTTTTCGGTAAAGCCGGTGCCCAATGCAAGGCGTCCGGTGTAGCCACAGGGCCCAACACCTTACGTACCCAGTTGATCAGTTCATTACGTAGTTCTTCGGATTCCTCAAAATTTGCCTGTAAGGTCACGAATGCACAGATGCCTTGTCCCTTAATATCATGCGGCATACCAACCACGGCCGCTTCAGCCACATGCTCATGCGCTACCAGAGCACTTTCCACTTCTGCCGTACCTAAACGATGTCCGGAAACATTCAGCACGTCATCGACACGTCCGGTAATCCAGTAATAGCCATCCTTGTCACGGCGAGCACCATCTCCGGTAAAATAGCTTCCCGGATAAGTCGAGAAATAGGCTTCAATAAAACGCTCAGGATCACCCCAGATGGTACGCATCTGACCCGGCCAGGAATCCTTGATGATCAGGTTGCCTTCGGCTTCCCCTTCAAGCTCCTTACCTTCAGCATCGACAATCGCCGGTTGTATGCCAAACAATGGTCGGGTTGCAGAACCCGGTTTTAAATCAGTTGCACCCGGCAAAGGTGAAATCAGGATTCCGCCGGTCTCGGTTTGCCACCAGGTATCAACAATTGGACAGCGGCTTTCACCAACCACCGTGTAATACCAGTTCCAGGCTTCCGGGTTAATCGGCTCACCCACCGAACCGATCAGACGCAAGCTGCTGCGGTCACTTTCCCGAACAAAGGCATCGCCTTCGCGCATCATGGCACGAATGGCTGTGGGTGCCGTATAGAGAATGGAAACATTGTGCTTGTCGACAATATGACCGGTACGCGCCCAGGTTGGATATTGCGGCACGCCTTCAAACATCACCGTGGTGGTGCCATTGGAAAGCGGGCCATAGATCACATAGGAATGTCCGGTAATCCAGCCCACGTCTGCAGTACACCAGAACACATCATCCTGCTTGATATCGAACACTTCTCGGAAAGTGGAATTCACATAAGTCAGATAGCCACCGGTCGTATGCAACACCCCTTTCGGCTTGCCGGTCGAACCCGAGGTATACAGAATGAATAACGGATCTTCAGCATTCATCGGTTCAGGCGGGCAGATTTCATTCACCGACATGATTTCCATGTGATACCACAGATCACGCCCGGGCTGCATTTCAATCGGGTTGCCGGTACGGTGTACCACAATCACATGTTCAACCGATTCAGTTCCGGCAATTTTCAAGGCTTCATCTACGTTGGCTTTGAGCAGAATCGGCTTGCCGCCGCGCATGCCGGAATCGGCAGTAATCACCATTTTGGCCTGGCTGTCCTCAATCCGGCTGGCCAGTGAATCGGGAGAAAAACCGCCAAACACCACACAATGCACCGCGCCAATCCGGGCGCAGGCCAGCATTGCAATCGCAGCTTCCGAAACCATCGGCATATACAGCACCACCCGGTCGCCTTTTTTAATCCCGTTCTTTTTCAGCACATTGGCAAAGCGGCAGGTTTCATCATAAAGTTCGTTAAAGGAAATAATCTTGTGACGGGACGGGTGATCGCCTTCCCAGATAATGGCCGGTTTATACGGATGTTCCTTGAGATGACGGTCCAGACAGTTGGCACTGAGGTTCAGCTGCCCATCAGCGAACCATTCAATCTTAAAATTGTCCTTGTCGAAACTGGTATTTTTGACCTGGGTAAAAGGTTTGATCCAGTCCAGCTTGTTGGCCTGTTCAGCCCAATATTCATCAGGCTGCGTGATGGATTTCTGATAACGCTCGAAATATTCAGACTCATTGGTGCGAGCGGTTTTTTTAAATTCTTCTGGTACAGGATAGATCTCATTCATTGTTTACTTCCTTGATCTTATTCATCTCATCACGAGATGCTATGCCGCGTTGTTATTGCTTTATTTATTGACTGCATATCTACAGTATGACGATTATTTTTCAACCGCTTCAATCATGCTTTGGTCGTAGTTTATTTATACAATTTAAAACACATACCCCTTATCGTATTCAACAAAAAATATGGTTTTATTCGTATCTGATCTGTTTATTTAATCTTATAATTTAAGCAGAAGATAGTGTTCTAACTTTGCAGAATTCATCATTTTCTTATTTTTATTTTAACCGGAAAAAGCGTATGAAACCGCAAGATGCCTCCCCATTTTTTTCCCGATCCCAACCGGCCAAGGCAGATAATCCGCTTTCTCCGGAAGGTCGTTTCGGTCGTCTGAGTTCAATTGGCTGGTATGGGTTTGTGCATCTGATTGCTTTCTTTGCCACCCTTGCCTTCAGTCTGGCACTGGGCATTTTTAATATGCATACCTTGTCCATGGACAATCAGTTCGTCAATACCCTGACAGGAATCGCCGGACTGGGTTTTGTGGTCATTCTGGTGCTTTATCTATATTTTCTGATCGTGATTACGGTACGCCGCCTGCATGACCTGAACCGTAGCGGCTGGCTGATCCTGCTGTTTTTACTGCCACTGGTGAATATTTTTATGGGGCTGTATTTGCTGTTGGGTGCCGGGACCAAAGGCATCAACACCTATGGATTGCCGCGTGAAACGCCGGTCTGGGAAAAAATATTGGCCTGGTTGATGATCATCATCACGGTACTGAGTTTCTTGGCTTCAGGCAGCATGGTGTCTTATATGTTCGGTACCGGCGAACTGGAAGTACCGCCACAGGTCATTCAAAAAGGCACCCAGTATTTCTAAAGCCGACTGACAATTTTTGACAAAACGGCAGTGAATACGATGTACGGTTGGTTAAATTTTTGTTCAGTTTCAGGCAAAATAGCGCCCACTGATCATCATCCGGAACACTTGTGGCTGAAAAACAAAACGCCTTGAATGAAGTAACTCAAGACACGTCTCAACTTTTGCATGAAGCAACAGAAAAGACAGCGCAAACTGTCATTGAACATACGGCAAAATACAATGATGCCTATTCCACCATCGACAAATTTGTCGATGCCTTTTGGGAACGCCTGCCTTATTTGTGTATCGCGTTGGTGGTGTTTACCATTTTCTATTTGCTGTCAAAACTGTTTAAGTTCTTTGTCCGTAAAGCGCTTGCGGACCGTAGTTATACCAAGCAGAACCTGGTCCTGGTGCTGAACCGTGTCGGCAGTTCTGCCATCATCTTCATTGGCTTTTTAATTGCCATGGTTATTGCCATTCCAGGTTTTACCCCGGGTCAGCTAATGAGCGCCCTGGGGATCGGTTCGGTGGCCATCGGTTTTGCATTCAAGGACATTTTCCAGAACCTGCTCTCTGGCATTTTAATCCTGCTGGGCGAACCGTTTAAAATTGGCGATGACATTATTGTTTCGGGCATGGAAGGAACGGTTGAGGATATCCAGATTCGTGCAACCTACTTACGCTCCCCCGATGGTCGACGCATCGTGATTCCCAATGCGACGGTGTATACCAGTGCCGTAACCGTCAACACGGCCTATCAACGCCGCCGTTGTGAATTTGTGGTCGGAATTGGCTATGAAGATGATGTGCAAAAAGCCAAGAGCATTATCTTAAGCATTCTAGATAAAGACCCGACCATTTTGAGCCAGCCTGCATTTGCAGTGAACGTCAATGCGCTTGCCGACTTCTCGATTAACCTGAATGTACGTTGGTGGGTCGATACCACGGAAACCACCACTGCAGGTTCAATCAGCGAAGTTCAGGAACGCGTGATTAAAGCCTTTGCTGAACACGAGATTTCAATTCCCTATCCGGTTCAGGAAGTCAAAATCTATCGTGGCAATGACACGACAGAAGTCTCTGAATCAGCACGTGCTAAATAAACGGCCCAATACGTAGGGAATTACCGTTTCGGTCCGAATAATACGGTTGCCTAGGCTTAACGCCTGGCAGCCGTTTTTTATGAGTAAATCAATTTCATAAGGGATAAAACCGCCCTCTGGGCCAATCACGATTGTGCAGGGATGATCAATCGCAAAAGGCATGGGTTGCTCCACATAAGGATGGGCCACATAGGCAGGACGTTCTGCTGTGATTAAGCCGGGCAGCACATCTTCAACAAAAGGTTTAAAGCGTTTATGGATTTCAATTTGCGGTGCAACCGTATCCCCTGCCTGTTCCAGACCTAAGGTTACATAATGATCCAGCTGCTGTAGAAATGGGGTTTGCCAGTAACTCTTATCCACGCGATAGCTATGCAGCAAAATCATTTTTTCTACCCCTAAAGTTACGCTATCCATAATTAAACGGCGTAGCACTTTCGGACGTGGCATGGCAACAATCAAAGTCACGGGAAGCTTAACCGGTACATTTTCTTCTTTGAGCGGTTTTAATTTTATCGCCTGTTCCGTCACTTCCACAATTTCGGTCAGGTAACGTTTCCCCTCACGAATACCCACTTTAAGCGTGTCACCTACAGTAATCTCCAGATGTTGCTGTAGATGCTCTAACTGACGTTTGCTGCTAATGGACCAGTATTCAGATTCAGTTTGGCGTGGGTCAAGGAGGACAATATTCATAATCTTCTGCTAAAGAATCATTCAACATATTAGGATACGCGGAAGGCGACAGGGATGTCGCCCGCTGATCTGTACAGCATGGATGCTGTATCAGATCAGCAAAGGATTTTTGCTACTTTTGATCCCTCAAAAGTAGAGATTGCCTACGAATCAACATTTAAACTTTTCTGTCAAAATGAGGCCGTATCGTGCATTTGAAATATTTAAATATACTGATCAATCACCGCAATATGTTTGGCTAAAGACCCTGCATTTTTAAGCATGATCTGCTGCGCCGCAATGTTTAATCTGGCAGCTTTATCTAGATCGGTCAAAAGTTCAATTAATACCTTTGCTGCCTGCCCGGCATCGTCCATGACTTTTACGCCACCCACCGCGATAAATTCATCCACAATAGTCTGAAAGTTAAAATAATTGTTACCCAAAACTGTCGGCACATTTAAGGCAATCGGCTCCAGAATATTATGCCCGCCGCCCGGTTCATTCAGCGAACCACCCACAAAGCAGACTTGACTCAGGGCATACCACAGCCACATTTCCCCCATCGAATCGGCTAAATAGACTTGCGTATCAGTTTCTATTTTTTGTCCTAGACTACGACGCTGTGTTGAGAGATTTAAAATTTGTGTGGTTTTAAAAACCTCATCAAAGCGTTCCGGATGACGTGGCACCACAATGACCAGCAGTTCTGGATGTTTTTCCAGATAGGGCTTTAGAGCCGTTAACAGTTTTTGTTCTTCAGGGGCATGCGTGCTGGCAAGAGTGATGATTTTACGTGCCGATAAATGCCAGTCCTGCTGCAATTGCTGCGCTTGCTGAATAAAGCTATGTGGCGCATGAATATCAAATTTAATGCTGCCGAGTACCTGACTTTTATCCGCTGGCATGCCTAAATTGCGGTAGCGGTCTAAAGTGGCCTGGTCCTGAGCCAGCATACGTTCCAGCCCCATCAGCATGCCTTGGGTCAGCCCTTGAACCTTGGCATAGCCTTTGGCCGATTTTTCCGAAAGCCGGGCATTAATCAGTAAACATGGCACTTTAAATTGCTGTGCCTGGCCAATTAAATTCGGCCAGATTTCAGTTTCGACCAAAGCCAGGACTTTCGGCTGATATTTTTGATAAAACGTCTGGACTAATTTCTTCTGATCGGCAGGTAAATACACCGCCTGAAACAAATGTTCATAAGGTGCTTTTAAAAAAAGGGATTTGGCCCGAGCCTGTCCCGTCTTGGTGGTATTGGTGACCAGTACCGGATGGCCGAGTTTGAGGTAATGTTCAATTAAAGGCTGTGCCGCATTGGTTTCTCCCACCGACACCACATGAAACCAGATCGCATGCAGGTTTTTCGGCTGTTGAAATGGACCAAAGCGCTCAAGACATTCTTGTTGCAATTGCTCCGTATTCAGCGCACGTTTTTTAATCTGCCATTTATACAATGGCTTAATTAGAGTAAGTGCCGCGTTGTACCAAAAAGGAGTAGCCAAACAAGTTGCCTCAAATCATGTTCAATCGGCAAAATATAACAGAGCAGCCTTCACATGTTAATGAATTCTGCTCTGTGACATCATTTATTCTGTTTTATGGACGTAGCTGCTTAACTTTCAGCAAGCTGTTTATTCAGGAATGGATAGTCGATATAGCCTTCTGCCACATCGGTTCCAATCATGTTTTCCAGCTTCAATTCATTCAGCGGCTCATCGTCCAGCAAACGCTCAAACAGGTCAGGATTGGCAATATAAGCCTTACCAAAAGACACCGCTTCCGCCTTGCCAGAGGCCAACAGTTCAAGCGCATCTTCACGGCTTAAACGCATATTGGCAATATACGGCACCCCATTTGAACGCGCTTTCATGTCCAGACTGATGCTGTCTTCGGCCAGATATTCACGGGTAAAGAAGAAGGCAATTTGACGTTTACCCAATTCTTGCATGACATAACCAAAGGTTTCCAAAGGATTGGCATCGCCCATATCATGCTCATCACCACGCGGTGCCAGATGTACACCGACACGACCTGCACCCCACACTTCAATCAGCGCATCCACCACTTCTAATAAGAAGCGGGCACGGTTTTCAACTGAACCTCCGTATTCATCTTCACGCAGATTGGTTTTGCTTTGCAGGAACTGATCAATTAAATAACCGTTGGCTGCATGTAGTTCAACGCCATCAAAACCGGCCGCTTTGGCTTTGATGGCAGCCTGTTTATATTGTTCGGTAATGGCATGAATTTCTGAAATTTCCAGTGGACGTGGCACCACATACTCACGTTTTGGACGCAGCAGGCTGACATAACCGGCTTGCTTCACAGCACTGGCTGAAACCGGTGTTTCACCCTTTAACAGATCAGGATGGGAGACACGTCCCACATGCCACAACTGCGCCACGATCAAACCGTCTTTGGCATGCACGGCATCGGTGACCTGTTTCCAGCCTTCAACCTGTGCTTCAGTAAATAAGCCCGGGGTGTTCTCATAACCGTTGGCTTCTTCTGAAATCACGGTTGCTTCAGAGATGATTAAACCTGCGCTGGCACGCTGTGCATAGTATTCCGCCATCATGGCAGTCGGAACACGGTCGGCTGTAGCACGGCTACGCGTCAATGGTGCCATCACCACACGGTTTTTAAGTTTGAGCTCACCAAATTGAATTGGGGTGGAAAAATCTGTCATCAAGCCATCCTCTTACAGCTGGCTTAGACCAATTCGAGTCTAAAGCCCATGCTGTAAATGTTGTAAAAATTCCTGAATCAGTGCTTCATTACGAGAAAAATAAGACCATTGCCCATATTTGGTCACTTGAATCAGTCCTGCCTGTTGCAACACTGATAAATGATTGGACATGGTTGATTGGGAAATATCCGCGATTTTTTCGATATGCCCTGCACATACGCCACGACTAAAATCATCCCCACATTCTTCTGTGGAAATGAAACGCTCAGGTTCTTTTAAACATTGCAGAATCTGGCGTCGAATCGGGTTGGCTAAGGCTTTATAAATCGCTTCTGTGTCCATCTCATTTCACTCATGTTCATGATCAGCACCTTACCTAGAATCATTATATCGAATTTATGCGATATTAATATCGAAAATTTTCGATATTATGAGTCATTTTGTAAATTGCTGTCATTTTATCCAAATCCAGATCATTCTAGCATTGACTGGTCAGGGGCATTCATCCTGCCGATCGACAAATGCTAAAGCTAAAAAAGCAGAGGACCCACCTCTGCTTTTTCATGCAATAAACTTATAGACCCTGTTTCAAGCTGGCTTCAATAAATTTATCCAGATCACCATCCAATACCGCACCTGTGTTGGAATTTTCCACACCGGTACGCAAGTCTTTAATACGTGAGTCATCCAGTACATATGAACGAATCTGGCTACCCCAGCCAATATCCGACTTCGAGTCTTCAAGGGCCTGAGCCGCTTCATTACGCTTGCTCATCTCTAACTCATAGAGTTTGGCACGTAACTGTTTCCAGGCATGGTCACGGTTGGCATGTTGTGAACGCTGGTTCTGGCACGCTACCACAATACCGGTTGGTGCATGGGTTAAACGCACCGCAGAGTCGGTTTTGTTAATGTGCTGACCACCGGCACCCGATGCACGATAAGTATCGGTACGCACGTCTGCCGGATTAATCTCAATCTCGATATTGTCGTCAATCTCAGGAGATACAAACACCGCAGAGAATGAGGTATGACGACGGTTACCCGAGTCAAATGGCGATTTACGCACTAAACGGTGTACACCGGATTCGGTACGCAGCCAGCCATAGGCATACTCGCCTTCTACGCGAATGGTCGCCGACTTAATTCCGGCTACATCACCGTCAGATTCTTCCATCACTTCAGCTTTAAAGCCATGACGTTCAATCCAGCGCAAGTACATACGAAGCAGCATTGAAGCCCAGTCCTGTGCTTCCGTACCACCTGAACCGGCCTGAATTTCCACATAACATGGATTCGGGTCCATCGGGTTACTGAACATACGGCGGAACTCAAGTTTTGCCAGTTCCGCTTCTGCAACATCAAGTTCAGCCTGCACATCCTCAAGCATGGCTTCTTCGTCTGCTTCTACAGCAAGGTCAAGCATGGCTTGGGCATCTTCAAGCTGAGTGGCTAAGCCATCCAGTACATTCAGTACATTCTCAAGCTCGCCTTTTTCTTTGGCCATGGCTTGGGCACGGCTTTGGTCATTCCAGATCGCCGGATCTTCCAGTTCACGCAGAACCTCTTCTAAACGCTCTTTTTTCAGATCGTAGTCAAAGATACCCCCGTAATGTCAGACCACGGTCGTTTAAGTCTTTTAATTGGTTTAGATAAGGATTAATTTCCACGTGAATTACTCTCAATCAGAATATTAGGCTTAAATAGCCGTCAATTATAGCACAGAGCATAGAGGGAGTTTTAAAGCACTTTAATTCAATAACAATTGAGCAAATAGTGAATAAAAAACAGCTCATCCAAAACCCTTATTTGAGAGAGCATTTTTAAGATTCAAATCATTTTTATGTTACAAAATACTTGGTTTTTTATTTAAAAACCGTATAAATCCATAAAAACTCCACAATTTTAATAAAATAAAACATTTAAATATTTTTATAATTTTCAAATATTTATTTAATATTAATTACACAATATTACCTTAGAAACATTTCTGTAACTTTCAATGGATTGACCTGTTTTTGTTTTGGTCTAGACTAAAAGTTGTAACAAAAAATGTATTATTTTTAACCGAAATTTGAGGGGTAGTATCCATGAAAAAATTAGCCATTGCTTCAGCACTTCTTTCTGCTCTAGCAGTCACAGGTACAGCCAATGCCTACCAGGCCGAAGTCGGTGCAGCAGCATCTTATATTGATCCAGATAACGGCAGTTCAGGTAGTGCTTTCGGTGTAGATGGTACTTATTACTTTAACCCCGTTCAAACTCGTAATGCGCCACTTGCAGAAGCAGCATTCCTTGACCGTGCCAGCAACGTTAATGCACACGCAACATTTGCTGATCGTGGTGATGTAGATGACAACACGTATGGTATCGGTGCCGAAGTCTACGTTCCAAACTCGGATTTTTATCTCGGTGGTGATGTAAGCCGTAACAATACTGAATACCGTGATGTATTGGGTCAAAAATATGACTTCGATACCACTTATTATTCTGCTGAAGTCGGCTACCTTCCAGCACCAGGCTTGTTAATCGCCGCTGGTGTAAAAGGGTATGACAACGACAATGACGATGGTGTAGATCCAACTCTTCGTGCCAAATACGTGACTCAGCTTAGTAATGGTAAAGACATCAACCTTGAAGCAGGTGCATCATTTGGTGATCTAGACGAGTTCAATCTTGCTGCAGATTACTTCATTGACAAATCATTAAGTGTTGGTGCGGATTACTACAACAACGACTTAACTGATCAAAATGAATTTGGCGTTAATGCGCGTAAATTCTTTAACCAACAAGTCAGCCTTGAAGGTCGAGTTGGTTTCGGTGAAGTCGGTAACAACGACTACAACTCATTTGGTGTAGCTGCTAAATACCGCTTCTAAGCACGCCTTAATCCCTTTTCATCAAATGGCTCATCTTCGGATGGGCCATTTTTTTGTCCTTAAATAAAGGATTTAAATAGAAAATGCAGATTGACTGTGCGAATATTTAACATACAATTTGTTACAACTATAAAATAAAATGATATTAAATAGCTTTAATCACCAGGGGAAACTCTAAATGCTTAAAAAAATTGCTCTCGCTACAGCGTTACTTGCCAGTTTGGGAACTGCTCATGCTTATCAGGCTGAACTGGGAGGCACAATTGCAATTATAGATCCAGATAATGGGGATACGTCTACCGGTTTTGGCGTGGATGGGACTTACTACTTTGATTCAGTACGCCTTAAAAATGATCCCTACAATGAAGCTGCATTCTTAAACCGTACCAGTAATCTGAATGCCAGCCTTTCTTATGTAGATTATGACGGCTATGAAAATACGACCTTGAATGCCGGCATTGAATACTTTGTTCCAAATTCCGATTTCTATATCAGCGGAAATCTGGGGCAGATGAGTGAAGAAACTGAAGGTTTTGAGGATTTTGATACCACGCTTTATTCAGCAGAATTAGGCTATTTACCGGTACCAGGCTTATTGCTTGCCGCTGGCCTTGCCGGCTATGACAATTATATAGATGATGGTATTGACCCCACTGTACGTGCCAAATATGTGACTCGGGTCGGTCAGTACGATATGAATTTTGAAGCAGGCGCAAATTTTGGCGATCTTGATGCCTATACTTTAGGCACCGACGTGTATCTGGATAATACCTTCAGCCTAGGTCTCGGTTTTGCGGACAGCGATGTAAAAGATAGCGACGTATTTAGCATTCGCACAAAAAAATTCCTGAATCAACAAGTTAGCCTAGAAGGTTCTATTCACTTTGCCGATGCTGGCAATGTCTTTGCGGTCCGTGGTGCATATCGCTTCTGATTTTTAAAGTGATCAACAAAAACCGCTCAACCGAGCGGTTTTTTTTACTGTTCCAGATGAATCACGCGCAGCTGTAAACTGACATTGCCATTAAATTCATTTTTATCAATTTCATAGACCAACCGTACATGGTCTTGCATGGCATCAAATTCAAACTTGTTTCGCGCATTAAAGGCGATGGCTTCTACAATCTGACCATTTTGCAAAGCCAGACGCAGCTTTAAATGCATTTCTTTCAGCCAGCGATAATCCAGAACCTTGAATACTCCCTCAAAAATCGGCGATGGGAATTTTTGTCCCCAAGGGGTTAAATTTTGCAGAAAATCGACGGTTTCAATGTGAAAATTTTCTGTGGGTAATTCACCATCGGTCCATAAAGTGGCATGAAACAGGGACTCATCCATATTTGAGATTAAAGCTTCAAAGGCCTGCTTAAATTCATCAAAATGCTGTTTCTGAATGGTCAAACCGGCAGCGGCGGCATGTCCGCCAAAATGGCTGACCAAATGGGGATGCTGCTCGGCAATCATTTCAATTGCATCACGTATATGCACGCCATCTATAGAGCGGGCGGAGCCTTTAATATGTATGCCATCTTCATCTGCGGCAAAAACAATACTGGGGCGATGAAACTGTTCTTTTAAGCGGCCGGCCACAATCCCAATCACGCCCTGATGCCAATGCGGCTCAAACAAAATGAGCGCAGCTGGTAAATGTTCTTGATCCAGTTCCAGCTGAGTGAGTTCAGACAAAGCTTCCTGCTTCATTTGGGTCTCGACCTGACGGCGCTCAGTGTTTAACTGATTTAACTGTTGTGCCAAGGGATAAGCGCTTTGCAGATCGGCAGCCAGCAGACATTCAATACCTATATCCATGGTTTCCATGCGTCCGGCTGCATTGATACGCGGACCTAGCACAAAACCCAGATCTTGCGCCTTTAAGGAGGCTGGATCACGTCCGGCAATATCCAGTAAGGCACTAATCCCGGCACGGCACTGATTTTGCCGTATGCGCTTGACCCCGGCATCGACCAGAATCCGGTTGTTATAATCCAGGCTGGCCACATCGGCATAAGTGCCTAAAGCCACCAGATCCAGATATTGAGCCACTTTTGAGGTCGATTTGCCTAATTGGCTGCGATAACTGGACAAATTGGCGAGTAGGTAAAACGCCACACCCACCCCGGCCAAAGCCTTGCTGGGAAATTCACAACCCAACTGGTTCGGATTGACCACGGCTTCCGCTTTAGGGGTTTCTTTGGTGGTCAGGTGGTGATCGGTAATAATCACCTGCATGCCATGTGCCTGCGCCTGTTCCACCCCGGCATGACTGGAAATGCCATTATCTACTGTAATCAGCACATCTGGCTGGAAAGTGCTAAAAGCCAAATCGGCAATGGCCGGTGTTAAACCATAGCCATATTTAAAACGGTCCGGCACCAGATAAGCGACATTCGCGCCCATATCCCGCAAGGCTAAAATCATCAATGCGGTGCTGGTGGCACCATCAGCATCATAATCGCCGACAACCACGATTTTCTTTTGCTGATCAATGGCTAAGTCCATCAGCTGAATCGCTTGCTGCAGACCCTTCATGCTTGGCGCTAAAAGATGCTTTAATTTCAGTTCAAGTTCTTGTTCCGATCGCACACCGCGGCGCGCTAAAATTTGCGCAATAAACGGCGACACGCCCTGAAAGTTTTCAGGGCGTGTAATAAACGGTCTTTGCTGAATCAGTGTTTTTGGCATTAAGGCATGAGTCGTTGTAATTTCCACTTACCGTCGATTCTTTCATAACACAAGCGGTCATGTAAACGGTTTGGACGACCTTGCCAAAATTCATAATAATCCGGTTGCAGGCGATAGCCGCCCCAGAATTCAGGTTTTGCCAATTCCGCTTTTTCCGCTACCTGGTCTTGCAAAGCCTGAAAACGGGTTTGCAGTTCCTCACGACTGGCAATCACACCGCTTTGCGGCGTACTGATATGCGCTGCAATCTGGCTGTCACGCGGGCGTTTATGATAATAATCGGTTGATTCCTCTAACGAGATTTTTTCAACGCGGCCACCGACACGAATCTGGCGTTCTTGCTCAGGCCAATAGAACAGCAGTTCGGCATAGGGATTGTCTGCCAGATCCAGGCCTTTTTGACTGTCGTAATTGGTATAAAAATCATAGCCTGCTTCAGTCGCGCCCCGTAATAATAGGGTACGCACATGCGGACGGCCTTGTGCACTCGCAGTTGCTAGCGACATGGCATAGGGTTCATGCAGTTTTGCTTCTAAGGCATGGTTAAACCAGTTCAAGAATTGCTCATGCGGGTTTTCAACCACCTGAGTTTCATGCAATTCCCCTTTTTGGTAACTCAAGCGCAGTTCGCTTAAGTCCTTAATCAGATCATTCATATTGTCCCCTTAAGCTGCGTTAGAACGTACACTGTCTGCAAGATGATTGGCCAAATCGGTGACTTCCTGAAGATTGTCACCTTCAACCATGACCCGAATGACCGGTTCCGTTCCTGACTTACGAATCAGTAAACGACCACGGCCTTTTAATTGTGCTGCAGCCCGATCAAATTCAGCCACCAATGCAGGCACAGCATACGGGTCAAACATTTGTTGCAAACGTACATTTACCAAGACATTTGGCAATAAATGGAAACCTTCAACCAGTTCATGTAAGGCTTTCTTCTGTTCGACCATGACAGTCAATACCTGCAAGGCAGCTATAATCGCATCGCCTGTGGTACTTTTATCCAGCGTCAGAATATGTCCTGATGGTTCACCACCAATAGCCCAGCCATTTTCATCCAGGGCTTGTAGCACATAACGGTCACCCACGCTGGCACGGACAAATGGAACCTGGGCTTTTTCCAAAGCCAATTCAAGTGCCATATTGCTCATGACCGTACCGACAATGCCCGCCGGCTTGTGCTTGCCCTGAGTGGCCAAAATGTACAGGATATGGTCACCAGTAATTTGCTGACCGTTTTTATCCACCATAATCACGCGGTCTGCATCGCCATCAAAGGCAATCCCCACATCCGCCTGATGTTCAAGCACGGCCTTTTGCAGGTTTTCCGGATGGGTTGAACCACAGTCCTGATTGATGTTTAAGCCATCCGGTTCGTTATAAAGCGCTACAACTTTGGCGCCCAGTTCCTTAAACACCGAGGGTCCCACGTTATAGGCAGCGCCATTGGCACAGTCCACCACAATTTTCAGGTTACTCAGGTCAAAATGGTAAGGGAAAGTCGATTTACAGAATTCAATGTAACGGCCATTGGCATCTTTCACCCGCACACTTTTACCCAGGTTTGCGGTATCTTCAATTTTAAGTTCGTTTTCAAGCTCTTTATTGATCGCATCCTGTAATTCATCCGGCAGTTTCTTGCCTTCGCTAGAGAAGAACTTGATACCATTATCAAAATAAGGATTGTGCGAAGCCGAGATCACAATGCCCAAGCTGGCGTGTAAAGCACGGGTTAAATGGGCAATGGCAGGTGTCGGTAAAGGACCAAGCAAATGCACATATACACCCGCCGCATTTAAGCCCGCCTGTAATGCAGATTCTAAAATATAGCCCGATAAACGCGTATCTTTACCCAACACAACAATCGGTTTTTTCTTATTACTGAATTGTTTTAAAACTTTACCTGCAGCAAAACCCAATTTCAGGGCAAATTCAGGTGTAATCGGAAGTTCCCCAAACTTTCCACGAATTCCATCTGTTCCAAAATAACTCATTCTTTGCTCACTTCTTATACATGTAGATGGGATTTATCATCCAATTTTAGTCCTAATTACTTTACACCAAAATCAAAAAAGCCGTCATATAAATGACGGCTTTTCCTGACTTTGATTACTAAAAATTAACCAACACGGTAGTTCGGTGCTTCTTTGGTAATGGTCACGTCATGTACGTGCGATTCAGACATACCTGCTGCGGTAATTTTCACAAACTTGGCATTTTGACGAAGATCATTCACAGTCGCAGAACCGGTATAGCCCATAGAAGAACGCAGGCCGCCCATCATTTGATGAACGATATTGCCCATAGGACCTTTATAAGGTACGCGGCCTTCAATACCTTCCGGTACGAGTTTTTCCTGACCGGCTTTAGAGTCTTGGAAATAACGGTCAGCAGAACCTGTTGCACCCGCCATTGCGCCCAATGAACCCATACCACGGTAAGCCTTGTAATAACGGCCCTGGAAGAATTCAACCTCACCCGGTGCTTCTTCAGTACCGGCCATCAATGAACCAACCATGATGGTGCTTGCTCCGGCGCCAATTGCCTTCGCCATATCGCCAGAGAAGCGGATACCACCGTCAGCAATTAAAGGAATCTGGTCTTTCAATGCATTGGCAACACTGTCGATCGCAGAGATTTGCGGCATACCGATACCGGCAACAATACGCGTGGTACAGATCGAACCCGGACCAATACCCACTTTCACCGCATCCGCACCTGCATCAAGAAGGGCAAGCGCCGCATCACCAGTGGCAATGTTACCGCCAATCACCTGAACTTGCGGATAGTTGGCTTTTACCCAACGTACGCGTTCAATCACGCCAGCAGAGTGACCATGCGCAGTATCAACAACAATGGCGTCTACACCCGCTTCCACCAGTGCTTCAACACGGCTTGGTGTTTCTGCGCCAGTACCGACTGCCGCACCCACACGTAGACGGCCCAGGTCATCTTTACAGCTGTTTGGATAAAGTTCCGCTTTACGGAAATCAGTGACCGTAATCAAACCTTTCAGTTCGTTGTTGTCACCCACAACCAGTACTTTTTCAATACGGTTTTTTTGCAGAAGGGCCTGGATATTTTCTTTGGATTCGTTTTCGCGAACAGTCACCAGACGGTCTTGACCGGTCATGATGTTGCTGACAGGTTGTTCCAGGTTGGTTTCGAAACGCGTGTCACGACCTGTCACAATACCGACTACTTTGCCATCTTTAACAACAGGCACACCACTGATGTTGTTGGCTTGGGTAATTGCAATCAGTTCACGAACCGTTGTTTCCGGCGTTACGGTGATAGGATCTTTCACCATACCTGCTTCAAATTTTTTCACACGGCGTACTTCTGCAGCTTGCGCAGCGATATCCATGTTTTTGTGCAAGATACCGATACCGCCATTTTGTGCCATCGCAATCGCCATACGGGATTCAGTCACCGTATCCATAGCGGCTGACACAAGAGGAATATTCAGGTTAATGCCACGAGTGAGGCGTGTCTTTAAGGAGACATCTTTTGGGAGAACAGTTGAGTAGGCAGGGAGTAATAAGACATCATCGAAGGTTAGAGCTTCTTGAACGATGGTCAACATAACAGTCTCACTGGTAATTTCCGTGCGCTATTATAAACAAAAAAAACAGTTTTATTCATGCTAATTTCAAACAGCAATGCAAAATAAATTTACATTGCTGGATATTGGCCAACTTTTTTATTCAAAAACAGTGATTTTACTGCGTGAGTATTTAAATTTGGGCAAATACTCGATTAACAGACCTGATCAAAATCTTCATCATTGGTCGACTCAAAAGATTCAAGCGGCACAAAGGGGATCATGTTATGCGCCCGTCTTGCCTTGTTGCATTGTTCATCGGCAATCTGCACTTCTTTACATGAGGAACTGCGTGCCTCATACATGCCACAGCTGACCTGCTTGCCTATTTCACCTTCGAGTGCAATGCAACGCGGATTTTTTTGATTGGTTCCCACCATACATGAATACACTGCTGTCACCGGCTCAGTAAAGTGCTCGGGCATATGAATGCCTTCTGCCCAATAGAATGAGACGCGGAAATAGGCGCAACATGCGCCACAGCTTAAACAGGCATCCTGTGTGGGTACTTGAGACAACATTTCTTATAGATTCTCGTCATCAAAAAAAGTTTTTTTGGGATAGAAAATATAAAAAATGTTGTTTTTTCACTCAAGAAAAATTTTTAATTTTTTTGAACTATTCAGGACAGGTGAATACAGTTTCATCCATCAGATCGGTGCCGCATTCCAGGGTTTCAATCCAGTCCAAAAATTGATTGATCTGCTCTTTGCCAATAAATGGCGTGCCATGCTGTGGCACAATCATTTCAACGTCCATGGTACGAACCATTTGCACCCAAAGACGGATCACTTTATTGCAACACATATAACGCTGATGGAAGCCTTTCATCTTCGGGATATGCGCAGCAAAATTCTCTAGCGGTTTAGATGCATCCTCAACCATGGATGCGCCCATATCGCCAGAAAACAGAATTTTGGCAATCGGGTCATAAAACTGGAAATTACCAACCGAGTGCAGGAAATGTGCCGGCACGGCAATAATGCTTGATTCACCCAATGGAATCACCTGACCATGGTCAGGCAACTCGACCAGACGATCCAGCCAGTTCCCCTTCATCCGGTCACTCATGAAAGCCGAGTTCAAGTGCGGCAAGAAACGCGCCCATAATTTTGATGCCACCACCTTGGCCTCGGTGTAGACCAGCCAGCGTGGCATAGAGGTAATAATGTCGGGGTCCTGATGGGAGGCCATAACATAATCAAGATTGGTTAGACGGGTATATTTGTTCAGTTCCATCGTCAATGGAACATAGGTCAAGTCGCCCCCTGGATCCAGCACTGCAGCACGTTCATTGTCCAGGATTAGAAACTGGTTTGCCTGTACACCTTCACCTTTCACTAAACTGGTAAAACTAATACATTTATGCGTACCATTATCAAATAGTACCTGTGATGTGGTGCGATCAAACGCCATACCCATTCCCCAAAATATCGTTTTTAAACTAACTTTTTAATTCCTCTCAACATATAGGGATTCATGGGAATTTACAACAAAATAACACCTGAATATTGGTAGATTTATCAGCAAATTGTGCGGTATTTCACAATAAAAAATCCCGACAAAAATGCCAGGATTTTTTAACGCTATTCAAATTTAAAAGAAATAATGCTGAACCAGTGCTGCCACACCAATCACTAAAAACACAAGTGCGCCAATTTTATGAATTAGTGAAATCGGGAGTTTTTCCGCCAGTTTGTTGCCAATAAAGACTGCAGGAGCATTGACCAGCATAATGCCCAGCGTGGTTCCCAGTGTTACCCAGCCAATACTGTCAAAGCGCGCGGCAAGTGCCACGGTAGCAATCTGGGTTTTATCACCAATTTCTGCCAGAAAGAACAAAACAAACGTGGCACCAAAGACGCCATATTTTTGCCATTTATTAATGCTTTCAGTTTCATCATCCAGTTCATCTGGAATCAGCATCCAGACCGCCATCGCAATAAATCCTAGGGAAACAATCCATAACAATACGGTCGGGCTCAGAACGGTTGTAATCCATTGCCCCAGGACAGCGGAAACACCATGGTTGACTACGGTCGCCAGGAAAATTGCGATCAGAATTGGGACAGGTTTACGGAAACGCGCAGCCAGCAGTAAAGCCAGCAATTGAGTTTTGTCACCCATTTCGGACAAGGCAACAACAGCTAAAGAAATCAGGAAGGCTGAAAGCATGATGTATTTCTCTGGCTAGCATAATAAAACCTGTGACTCACCCCTCCTGCTAGCCAAATTGAGCAGAGTGGTAAATCAAAGGTCTTGCCAACAAAAAGAATATCATGATCAAAAAGATCATTTGGTTCTTTGCTATGATGACCATGTTCTGTGGAACAATTATGTTGACCATCACCTTTTTACCTTGCGTAAAAAGCGGCTACTCCCCAATGAAGTGCATGTATTTTAAGCTGAAAGATAAAAATTTTCAAATTTCTTTAAAAATATCATTTCAGGATAACTATCAACCTCGTTATCCAGGGCAAAAATTGCATTAGAAATCATTTTAAGCCAAGCAGTATTTTACGCGGCTGTATTCACTATCTTATCCCTATCATAGAAATAAGCCTGTGCGTTTCTCAATCTACCCACGCCTTTCATAAAAAAACCCTGCCGAAGCAGGGTTTTAGTGAGTATCAACTGAAATTAGAGCAACAGGCTACGAATATCCGACAACAGTTTGGTCAGCTTATGGGTAAAGCGTGCTGCATCTGCGCCATTAATCACACGGTGGTCATAAGACAATGACAATGGAAGCATCAACTTAGGATCAAAACCTGTACCATTCCAGACCGGTTGCATGGTGGCTGGAGAAATACCCAGAATTGCCACCTGAGGCCAGTTCACCAACGGGGTGAATGCGGTACCGCCAATTGAACCCAGGCTGGTAATGGTGAAGTTCGCACCTTGCAAATCTTTCGGTGACAATTTCTTGTCACGTGCTTTCTTGCTCAGTTCACCCAGTTCAACTGCAATTTGCTTGATTGATTTTTGATCTGGATTACGCAGTACCGGCACAGTCAAACCGTCTGGTGTTGCCACAGCAATGCCCATATGGATTTCATTACGCAACAATACCGATTTCTGGTCATCCGCTAAATGGCCGGCAAAATACGGCTCTTCCTTCAACAGATGCGCGACTGCTTTGGCAATGAAAGCCAGAATCGTCAGGCTAATACCCTCTTGTTTAAACTTGGCTTTGAGATCGCCGCGCCATGCTTCAAGTTCGGTAATATCTGCCAGGTCAAACTGGGTTACCTGTGGAATGTAATTATTCAACGACAACTGCGGCACAGAAACCTGTTGCAGGCGGGTCATGGCTTTCACTTCACCACCACCAAATGCCGAGAAATCTGGCAATGCAGGCAAACCAGGAACTTGCGCTACAGTCTGCGCTACCGGTGCAGCTTGAGGTGCAGTTAAGCGTGTTTTCACATAGGCAAACACATCTTCTTTCATCAAGCGATCATGGGCACCCGAAGCTTTGACTTCAGCCAAGACCACGCCCAACTCACGCGCCAGCTTACGTACCGCAGGACCTGCATAGACTTTGGCATTGGCAGCATTCTGCTCCTTGCTCAGCTTATCGGCCGATTGGACTGGTGCTTGTTCTACAGAGGTAGCCGCTTGTGGCGCTGCTGCCGGAGCAGGTGCTGCCTTGGCTGCAGGAGCAGCTTCAACTTTGGCTGGCTGAGCTACAGCAGCTGCCTGCCCTTTCGCTTCGATGCTTACCAGAGCCATACCTTGTGAGACATTTTGCCCCACTTGTACGTGAATGGCTTTAATCACCCCTGCCGATGAGCTTGGCACTTCAACCGTGGCTTTATCGGACTCAACCACAATAATGCTTTGATCCGCCTCGACCGTGTCACCGACTTGAACTAAAATTTCCGCCACTACAGCTTTGTTTACACCCAGATCAGGCACAGCAATTTCAACCTCTCCGCCTGGTGCGGAAGCTACAGGTGCCTGAACTGATGTTTCTGTTTTTGGCGCATTCACAGCAGCGGTTTCTGTAGCAGGTGTCGTTGTAGAAGCCGTACTTGGCGCTGCTTCAGTACTAGAAGATGCTGTTTTCACCTTGAGCAGAACCACACCTTCTTTGACTGTGTCGCCTGCCTGAACTTCAACGCTCTCAACCGTACCAGCAACGGTACTTGGCACTTCAACCGTGGCTTTATCGGATTCCACCACCACAATGCTTTGATCGACAGCGATTTCATCACCTACCTGTACCAGAATTTCGCCGACCAGGGCTTTTTCTACCCCAATGTCAGGGACTTGTACCTCAACCACTGAAGCACTGCCGGCCGGAGTCTTCGCTGCTGAAGCTGCGGGTTGATGGGATGCCAGTTCCTGCATAATTTCCTGATCAGGCAGCGAGGTCGGCGTGTTTTCCGAAGTCTTTTGTGAAGCATCTGCTTCCTGGACTTCAGTCGCGCCGGTTGAACCTTCCTCAGCTTCCAGTTCAATCAGTACCGAACCTTCTGAAACCACATCGCCTACTGCAACCGTAATACTTTTCACAATCCCTGCCGAAGTGCTTGGCACTTCAACAGAGGCTTTATCGGATTCCAGCAAAACCAGGCTGTCATCTACCGCAACGCTATCGCCCACTTTCACCAAAATTTCAGCAACGGTGGCTTTATCAACTCCAATATCAGGTGTTTTGATTTGCATGCTTAGTTCTCCTCACCTGATTGTTCTTTATAGTCCGCAACCGCCTGAACTTCAGGGTGTGCTTGAGGTGCCCAAGCGACTGGACGATCAGTATCAAGTTCGAAGCTGGAGATGGCATCTTTCACCAGACGCGCATCCACTTCGCCTTCATCGGCCAGTTTCTTCAAGGTTGCCACGACAATGTGCGCGGCATCCACACCGAAGTAACTACGCAAATTGCCACGGGTATCTGAACGGCCGTAACCATCGGTGCCCAAGGCTACGAATGGGCGGTTATCTGGAAGATAGGCACGGATCTGTTCGCTGTAGGCACGCATATGATCGGTTGCAGAAACCACAATACCGTCTGTTTCACGCAGTTGTTGTGACACCCAGGATTCCTTCGCCTCTTCAGCCAATGGATGCAGGCGGTTGTATTCTTCACATGCCATGCCATCACGTGCCAGTTCGTTGAAGCTGGTGACACTCCACACGTTCGAGTGAATCTGGTATTCATCACGCAAGATTTTCGCTGCTTTAATCACTTCCCGAAGAATCACACCTGAACCCATCAGCTGAACCGTGGCTTTTTCATCCTGTTCAAGCAGATACATACCGCGCTTGATGCCTTCTTCCACGCCTTGCGGCATTTCCGGATGCTCATAGTTTTCGTTCATGACGGTCAGGTAATAGAACACACGTTCCTGATTGACATACATGCGTTGCAAGCCATCGTGTACGATGACCGCCAGTTCATAACCGAAACATGGGTCATAAGACACACAGTTCGGAATGGTATTGGCCAGAATGTGCGAATGACCGTCCTGATGCTGCAAGCCTTCACCGTTCAATGTGGTACGGCCCGCGGTTGCACCCAGCAAGAAACCTTGTGCCTGTGCATCACCGGCTGCCCAGGCAATGTCGCCAATACGCTGGAAACCGAACATCGAGTAGTACATGTACATCGGAATCATTGGCAGGTTATTGGTTGAATAACTGGTCGCCAAGGCTGCCCATGCACTCATCGCACCAGCTTCGTTAATCCCTTCCTGCAACATATGACCATCTTTGGCTTCACGATAGTTCATCAGCTGTTCTTGGTCTTCAGGCGTATATTTCTGACCATGAGCAGCATAAATACCGAGCTGACGGAACATGCCTTCTAAACCAAAGGTACGGGCTTCATCCGGTACAATTGGCACAACGCGGTCTTTAATTGCTTTTTCTTTTAACAATGCCGAGATTAAACGCACCATCACCATCGTCGTTGATTGCTGTTTGCCATTTGACCCTTTTAATACGGCATCAAAAACAGACAGATCAGGAATCGCCAATGATTCACTTTCTTTACGACGCGCTGGTAAATAACCGCCCAACGCTTCACGACGTGCCTTCATATATTTAATTTCAGGCGAGTTTTCACTTGGACGGTAGAATGGAACTTCTTCAAGCTGTTCATCGGTAAATGGCAGGTTGAAACGGTTGCGTACATACTTTAATGATTCAAGCTGCATTTTCTTGATTTGATGCGTTTTGTTGACCGCTTCAATTTCTTCAGACAGACCATAACCCTTAACCGTTTTTGCCAAAATGACGGTCGGCTGACCATTGGCCTGGGTTGCTGCGGCATAGGCTGCAAAGACTTTGTACGGGTCATGTCCACCGCGGTTCAGATTATCAATATCTTCATCGCTTAGGTTTTTCACCAGCTCTTCAGCTTCTGGATATTTGCCAAAGAAGTGTGCACGGGTATATGCCCCACCTTTCACCTGATAACGCTGGTAATCTCCATCCACTGCCTCTTCCATCACGGCTTTTAAAGCACCGGATTCATCTTTGGCAAGCAGCGGATCCCAATGACGTCCCCACACCACTTTAATCACGCGCCAACCGGCACCACGGAATAAGGATTCCAGTTCCTGAATGATTTTACCGTTACCGCGAACAGGACCGTCCAGACGTTGCAGGTTACAGTTCACCACCCAAATCAGGTTGTCCAGCTTTTCACGACCGGCAAGAGAAATTGCACCCAGGCTTTCCGGTTCATCCATTTCACCATCGCCGAGGTAAGCCCAAACCTTACGGTCTTCTTCTTTAATCAGGCTACGGTTCATCAGGTATTTCTGAATATGCGCCTGGTAGATCGACATGATCGGACCCAGACCCATCGATACGGTCGGGAACTGCCAATAATCCGGCATCAAGTAAGGATGCGGATAACTTGGCAAACCATTGCCACCAACTTCACGGCGGAAATTGTTCAGTTGCTCTTCAGTCAAACGGCCTTCCAGAAATGAACGTGCATAAATCCCTGGCGCACAGTGACCTTGATAATAGATCATGTCGCCACCAAAGTGGTCGCTATTGGCGCGGAAGAAGTGGTTAAAACCAACATCGTATAAGGTTGCAGAAGATGCAAAACTGGCCAAGTGACCACCCAGGTCGTCACCGGTCTTATTGGCACGTAACACCATTGCCAAGGCATTCCAGCGAATCAGGGCACGGATACGGCGCTCCATATCCTGGTCGCCTGGCATAGCCGGGGTTTCTTCAACTGAAATGGTATTAAGATAAGGAGTATTTAGACGCTGAATAGGAACATGCTTGGCAATCGCGCGCTGATAGAGCTTTTCTAACAAAAATGCAGCACGCTCTGTACCCATATGCTGTAAAACCGAGTCAAATGCATCTTGCCATTCTTGGGTTTCTTGCGCGTCGGTATCACCATAAAACGCCATATTTCACCTATTCCTTGAGCTTATTTATAGTCTCTATATGTACCATACTTTAGAGGGCATCAGTTATCGCTACAGCTGAATACGGAATACCACTATTATTTAGATAATAAATACTCGTTGACCATTCTTTACGCAATAAAACAAAAAACCGCCAATAAAGGCGGTTTTTTATACAATAACTATTCTCTTGAATGATACTATTATATTCGAAAGCTCTAAAGGTTCTAGAGTTACTCTTTAACGAATATACAAATCTGTATTTATCAACTTATGGCAACATTGCTAAATAAGTTGATGGATTTTTGCGTTGTCCATCTTTCACGACTTCATAATGCAAGTGTGGACCGGTACAACGACCCGTACAACCCACATTGGCAATATGTTCACCAGCTTCTACGCGATCCCCAACACGGGCAATCAAACGTGATGCATGTGCATAACGGGTCAAATAACCGTTGCCATGATTAATTTCTACGTATTGACCATAACCTGTACCCCAGCCTGATTTGGTCACTACACCCGGGCCAGTGGCATAAATAGGCGTACCGCTTGGTGCGGACAAATCCAGACCGGAGTGATTTTCAGCGCGACCGCCCATGGTACGTCCACCAAAGTTGGAACTCACACGTTTCATGTCTGGAAGAGGATGAGACACCAACCAGGAATAAGCATTGCCAGAATAAGTTTTCGGGCTGGTTGAACGATATTTTTTCGCTAAAGATTCATTGTTTAATTCAATTGTTTTTTCACGCAATTGAACATTCATTCTGGTTTCAGCAGGAAGATCAATATCATTTGATTCTGCATAAGAACCTTGCGCCAAAGTACGGGTCAATTGTTCAATGCGATCTTCCGATGCATTGTTAGAGCTAGGAGTTAATTCAACTAAATCTGCAAAAGCTACAGATGCGGCAGAAGCTGCCAATGAAAACGCTAATAAAATACGTCGCGTATGCATAAAAAAACCTCTTTTAACTGTTCTTAGTCAATGTCCTTGCGTGATCTCTTCCTTGATATCCACTAAAAGAAGTGCGTAAGATTAAGACACAAGTATGTAGGAACAATGTATGTCGGAACCAGTGAACGTCTTTCAACAAACAAGAAAACACTTAAAAACAGGAAACTTTACGTTTCTCTCTACACAAGTTGCTGCATGGCAGAAACTTACAAAACTCATTCAACCGATATTGCCCCAACCAGAGCAATGGCAAGTTGTTTGTTATCAACATGGCATTTTGACGATAACGGGTGCAAATCAGGCCATGATTAGCCAGCTTGCCTATCTTCAAAAGCAATATATCGCCCAATTGTTACAATTACCTGAATTTAAAGACTTACAAAAATTGCAAGTACGATTAAGAATTCAGACGCAAGCCTCTCCAAAACCCCAATCTCTGTCCCGATCCCTTAGTCCAGATACTCAAGACTTACTTCGTGGTGCTGCCGACTTTGTAAGTGACCCTAAGCTTAGCCAAGCTATGCTACGTTTGGCAAGAAATAAAAAGTAACCAATACAGGCATATCTTTGAATTAAGAAATAAAAGATGTGAACTGCTTAACATTTCGTTTTGTTATATTATAACACTTACATTAAAAGACAATAACTTATGTCACACTTACATAAGAAATTGGACACTGTTTAATGTCATCAAATGTTACAATTTCGTAATTACTTGGATCACTTTTAACATTGCGTAATAATTGATTATTTAATGCATGTCCGGACTTATAGCCATCAAATTTGGCAATAATCTGGTGTCCCAAGAGATATAAATCTCCGACTGCATCCAGAATTTTATGACGTACAAATTCGTCCGAGAAGCGCAGCCCTTCTTCATTGACCACCCCGGTTTCATCGACACCAATTGCATTTTCCAGGCTGGCGCCTAAGGCCAGATTATTGGCTTTTAGATAGTCCAGATCTTTCATAAAACCGAAAGTACGGGCTCCACTGACTTCGTAAACAAAGGTTTCGGTAGAAAAATCGATGGTTGCGGACTGATATTCTTTTTTAAATGCCGGATGATCAAAATCAATGGTAAAGTTAAGCTGGAAGCCGTCATAAGGATGAAATACTGCACGTTTATCATCAATTAACGCTTCAACATGTTTTAAAATTCTTATAAATTTTTTCGGTGCGTCCTGTTCTTGTAATCCGCCTTGCATGAGCAAATAGATAAATGGACCCGCACTACCGTCCATAATCGGAACTTCTGAAGCCGAAACTTCAATAATCAGGTTATCAATTCCCAGTCCGGCAATCGCACTCATGACATGCTCAATGGTACCGACTTTGGCATTGTCCTGAACCAGATTAGAGCACATGAACGCTTCTTGAATCAGCATCGCATCTGCAGGAATATCTACCGGCGGATCTAAATCGATACGTCGAAATACAATACCCCCATCCACATGGTGCGGCACAAAGTTAATTAAGACTTTTTGCCCACTATGAAGACCAATACCGCTCGCTTTCACGACACGCTGTAGGGTACGTTGTTTCAACATGTTTTTCTATCATCTGCTCATCAAACCGCTATACGTTAGCATATTTAGCCATTGATAAAAAATAAAAAGGTAGTCGCAAGACTACCTTTTCTGTTGAATTTGTGCAGCCTGCACAAATTGAGCATTATTTACGTTGCTGATTTTTCAAGTAATCTTGAATACTCATTGGCGTTGGACGTGATGAACCAACGGCCGGAGCAGGTGCCGTTGCCGCTTCATTTTGCTGACGTTGAATGGCTGGCACATCATCATCTTCTACGACAGCTTGTGCTGTATGATTGACTGGACGTGTAGCAGACTGCACTGCTGGACGTTTTACCGTATCTGCCGAGTCTGCGGAATTACGGGTCAAACCGGTTGCAATCACAGTAACACTGATTTCATCACGCGCATCCGGATCAAAGACTGTACCGTAGAACACTTGACCTTCGTCCAGATCGACAATCTGGTTGACGACATCGGTAATTTCTTCAATTTCACCGAAGGTCACATCATCACCACCAGTCACGTTAATTAAAATGCCTTTGGCATTCATAATGGTGACGTTATCCAGTAATGGACTACGAATAGCCTGTTCAGCTGCCTGACGTGCACGGGTTTCACCACGACCTGAACCCACACCCATCATGGCATAGCCACGTGTACTCATGGCGGTTTTCAAATCGGCAAAGTCAAGGTTGATATGACCTGGACGAACCACCAGATCAAAGATACTGCGTACCGCATTTAACAACACATCATCTGCTTTTTTGTACGCATCTTTCATTGAAATGTCGCGGAAAACTTTAAGCAAACGCTGGTTAGGAATAATAATCAGTGAATCGACATGCGCTTCCAGAGCCTCAATGCCTTTTTCAGCAGACTGTTGACGACGCTTGCCTTCAAAGTTAAACGGAGTCGTCACCACACCTACGGTCAAAATACCCATTTCTTTCGCAATTTCAGCCACAACTGGCGCAGCCCCTGTACCTGTACCGCCCCCCATACCGGCAGTAACGAATACCATGTCGGTACCTTCCAGGTGTTGGCGAATCAGTTCACGGCTTTCTTCAGCAGCAGTCTGGCCCACTTGAGGATTTGCCCCTGCACCCAGACCACGCGTGCTTTGTTCACCTAATTGAATTTTGAATTGCGCATTCATACGGTCTAAAGCTTGTTTGTCGGTATTGGCACAGACAAATTTTACCCCTTGAATGTCGGATTCAAGCATGTGTTGCACGGCATTACCACCAGCACCACCAACACCAAATACAGTGAAACGGGCTTGACCGTTGCTATCGTTTTGATCATCTTCTAAAAATTCAAATGAGGCCATGACCTTTGGATTTCCTAATTCGTAATTGGCAGTCACTTAAGCCCGTATACTGCCTTGATCTTAATAAAAATTGAGTTTAGGATGCTGTCCAACCACACGCTTGTCAAGTGCAAGCCGTTAGACGTACAACTTCCTTACAATATTCCCAATAAATTTCACTTAAAATATCGATTTTAACTGATTGTTTAATGCTGACCACGCCCGACCGACCCGCTTAAAAACACTCAGTTTTTCAGGGTCTGTCGCTTCTACAATGGTATCTTGTGTATCACTTTGGCTAAACATCAACAAGCCGGCAGCAGTCGCATACTGTGAACGACGTAAAGCGGCCTGATTCTGTTCATCAGTATGTACTTGCACCGGCGGATTGCCTAAATGCGCTGATACCCCCAACATATGACGTGCCAGATTCACCATGCCTTCAATTTGACTGGCATCACCCGTCAGAACCACCCCATGATACAAACCATGAATGGCTCCATTCCGCTGTAACTCTTGATGAACCTGGGTCAGAATTTCTTCATAACGCGCAATAATGATTTCCGCCAATTCAATACGGCTAATGGTCTGTGGACCATCAATACCCTGAAATTGAATCATATGGTCAGGCTTGACCACTTTCAGGTCAACACAGCCATACAACAATTTCAGCCGTTCAGCTTCTTCGGTGGTGGTTTGCAATACGGCAGCAATATCACGGGTGACATGCTCTCCCCCGCGTTGCAAGGTATGTGTCAATGCCAGGCGACCATCCAGATACACGGCAATATTAGTGGTACCCGCACCGATATCGACCAGGCATACCCCATATTCTTTTTCATCTTTCAGCAAACTGGCTTCAGCAGTCGCCAGACAGGAGACCACCATTTTCTCCACGCCAATATTGGCCCCTTTCAGGGCACGGTCCAGATTCTGCATGGTGCTGATCGGCAACATCATCAGCTGATAATGCCCCACCATACTATGCGCAGACATGCGAATCGGATTTTGCACCCATTCAGCAGAATCGTCCAACTCAAAACCTAAAGGTACAGCACTCACCAGATAATGGTCTGAAGTCAAATGACTGGCTTTGGCCAACTCGAGCGCACGAACCACTTCGCTTGTTGTAATTGTGTGGTCGCTATTTTCAATCGGAGTACGGCCTGAAGCATAAAAACTTTTTAATTCTGCGCTTGGAATGGAAATCCAAGCGGAATGCACCCGGCATTCAGCCATATCTTCTGCTTCTTGTACGGCATTTTTAATTGCAGTGATGACCTTGTCTAGACTAACAATTTTCCCTTTATTCATGCCTCGGTTACGAGCGGTTGCCATCCCAATCACTTGGATATTGTCTGGCGCATGTACCTTACCAATCAAAACTGAAACTTTGTGTGTCCCAATGTCAATCGCAACAACCGAGGGAACAGCTTCATTCATTATCTACTACTACCATTACGTGTTTAGTTAATTTATGGCCTTAAGCCTCTATTTTATATAAAGCCGCCCAATTATGGCTTTACCGTTCTTGTATCTGCAATGCTTGTGTCATCAATCGTTACAACAAAATGACCATTTACAATATTCGGAGGTGCTGCATTCTTCCATTGTATGGCCATTCCGTTTCTATAACGCAAGTCTACTGACGAAATTTTAGCCCAAACCGGTTTTAAATCACTTTGTGCCAGATGACTCAAGCGTTGAAGTTTACCCATGGTCTGATCCTGATCGACAATAATGCGCAAACCTGAATCAAACTGCATGAACCAGGTCATACGTTCTGTTAAATATAATTCTTTTAAGCGAATGTTGACCGGCAGGAACAACTGATTAATTTCATTGTAACGACGCATCATCATTTTTGACTGAGAAGCAGGACCATGCAACAAAGGTAATTTCTGGTTATTCTGCGGCACCACTTCTGTAAAAATATCGCCACTATCACTCAACAGTCGTCCAGTTCCCCAACGGGCAATGGCATGACGGGGCATCACTCGTACACGAATTGAATTTGGCCATGCACGTGAAACCACCACGCGATCCACCCAAGACAACTCTAAAGCCTGATCCCGGATTTTTTCCAGATCAGAGGTAAAATAATTTTCTGTAACCTTGGGTGCAACATGGGTCATGACCTGGCGATTTTCAGCCTCTGAGCGGGTACCCACCACACTCAGTTTGGCCACCCGCGCATCAGTCATGACACCATACAGACCATATATCCCCACAGCCAATACCACAAGTGCAACCAGCATCAATAACCAGCCACCCAGATTCGTAAGCTTTTCCTTACGTGTAGGTGGCTTATCATGAATGGAGGTAATTGCCGCTCGTTTACGGCGCATTGAAGCAGGGAGTTGAGCCATATTCTAGTGAGCCGCAGCCGTTAAAGTCTGTTCTAAAATCGCCACACACAACTCATCAAAACTATAGCCTACAGCTTTGGCAGCCTTGGGTACCAGAGAATGACTGGTCATGCCTGGAACAGTATTCACTTCCAGTAACCAGAAGTTGCCCTGTTCATCCTGCATGGCATCAATACGACCCCAACCGCTGGCACCGACAGCCTGAAAAGCACGCAAACATAAAGCCTGCAGACGTTTTTCTTCTTCTTCGGTTAAACCGCAAGGGATACCATACTGCACGTCATTACGGTTGTACTTGGCCTCATAGTCATAGAATGCCACATCTTTTGGCGGTTCCAGGCGAATGATCGGCAAGGCCTGACCATTTAAAATCACAATGGTAAATTCACGGCCAGTAATCCATTTCTCTGCCATCACCACTGCATCATGTTCAGTCGCCTTGGCAATCGCATCAGCAAAGTCTTCCTTGCGTTCAACTTTACTCATACCAATACTTGAACCCTCATGCACCGGTTTGATAATAAATGGCAGACCAATGCTATCAATAATTGCATCCAGGTCAGAGTCTTTGGTCACAATACGATAGGGTGCCGTTGGCAGTTCCGAACCTTGCCAGACCTGCTTGGTTTTTACCTTGTCCATACCAATCGCAGAACCTTGCACACCGGTACCGGTATAAGGAATATTCAACCATTCCAATGTACCTTGGATTTGACCGTCTTCCCCACCGCGACCATGCAAGACAATAAAGGCGCGGTCATAGTTGACCAGTTCAGTCACACTACGCTCTTGCGGGTCAAAAGCTTCGGCATTCACCCCCGAACGCACCAATGCTTCAAGCACAGCTTGACCACTATCTAGAGAAACCTCGCGCTCAGCTGATTTACCACCAAGCAATACGGCAACTTTGCCGAATTTTGAAGCATTTGCCACGTTTATATCCTTAAACTTTATAACTGAACGATCACATGCAAAAACACACAAAGTGATTATTTTAAATACAAATTATTTTGTGCAAGCTCAACCGAGATCGCACCCACATTACCTGCGCCTTGCGTTAATAACAAGTCATTCGCCTGTAACACTTTTTGCATCGCGTTTTGTAAATTGCCATCTACAGGGTCAATCAAAATCGGCTCAACATCGCCACGCAAACGGATACTGCGTGCCAGACTGCGACTATCTGCCCCGACAATCGGCTTTTCGCCTGCAGGATACACTTCTAACAATAACAATTGGTCGACTTGTGACAATACATCGACGAAGTCATCAAAGCAGTCACGGGTACGAGTAAATCGGTGCGGCTGGAACATCATCACCAGGCGACGGTCTGGATGACTTTGACGTGCCGCTTTAATGGTGGCCTCGACTTCCTTAGGATGGTGACCATAGTCATCGACCAATTTAACATTGCCATCTGCAACTTCAAATTCACCTTGAACCTGGAAGCGACGGCCTACACCGCTAAAACCCTCTAATGCACGGCAGATCGCACCATCAGAAACACCTTCATCGGTTGCAATACCAATTGCCGCCAAGGCATTCAGCACGTTATGCAGACCCGGCTGGTTGACCGTCACACGAAGTGGTTCACGGTTTTTACGCAGCACGGTAAAGTGAGTACGCATACCATCCTGATCAACATCAACCGCACGGATGTCATTGTCTTCGTTAAAACCGTAAGTTAAAAGGGGACGGCCAATACGTGGCATAATTTCACGAATGTTGGCGTCATCACCGCAGACCACAGCCAAACCGTAGAATGGAAGTTTCTGCAAGAACTGCACAAAGGTATCTTTCAGGACATCAAAGCTGCCGCCATAAGTATCCATATGATCCGCATCAATATTGGTCACAATGGTGGCCATAGGCTGCAAGTGCAGGAATGATGCATCTGATTCATCCGCTTCAGCCACGATGTAACGGCTGGCTCCCAGTGCCGCATTGACACCGGTACGGTTCAGCAAACCGCCGATCACATAGGTGGGATCAAGATTTTCTTCCGCCAGCATACAAGTCACCAAACTTGTCGTGGTGGTTTTACCATGCGTACCGGCAACGGCAATACCGTGACGGTAACGCATCAGCTCACCCAGCATCTCTGCACGGCGAACCACGGGAATACGGCTTTCAATGGCGGTCTTGATTTCCGGGTTTTCAGGATCAATCGCGGTTGAAACCACCAGGACATTGGCATCTTTAATATTTTCTGCCGCATGGCCAATATAGACCTTGATGCCGTTTTCTTCGAGTTGAGCCGTGGTTTTAGAGGCTTTAATATCGGAGCCCGATACTTTGTAGCCCTGGTTTTTCAGTACTTCTGCAATGCCACACATCCCTGCACCGCCGATCCCCACAAAATGAATGTGTTTGATACGGCGCATTTCAGGCACTTTGATTAACTTTTTTGCTTGGTCAGCAGGAGTAGATGGAGACATATATTACTCTAATTTTACAATTCTTGAATTAAACGAACCACGTGTTGGGTTGCATCTGGTTGAGCCTGTTGACGTGCCTTGACTGCCATTTCAGACAACAACTGGCGATTCATCAACGGGGCTAAAAGTTCTTTTAAGCTGTCTGGAGTTAAAGTGGCTTGTGGGCAAATTTTTGCCGCACCAGTTTTGGCTAAAAATCCGGCATTCGCCGTCTGGTGATCATCAACCGCACTTGGCAGGGGTACAAAAACGGCTGCCACCCCTGCCGTTGCAATTTCTGTCACGGTTAAAGCACCGGCACGGCAGATAATCAGATCGGCTTCCGAATAGGCTTTGGCCATATCTTCAATAAAAGGCTGTACTTCCACCTCTAGTGATGCAGGCTTATCTACATAACGTGCCTGGGTCGCCTCGGCATGGTTTTGACCACATTGATGATACACATTCAACGGTACATTCAGCTGTTTTAAGGCTTCGGGTACACGTTCATTCAATGCCTGTGCACCGAGTGAGCCACCGACAATTAAAATACGTAGCGGCAAACCCGCTTTCTCACGTTCTTGATAACGCCAGGACGGGCTTAAAATTTCAGTAATTTCTTTACGTACCGGATTGCCGGTGGTCACGATTTTTGCACTTTCAGGAAAAGTGTCGGGAAATGCCTGACACACTTTTTTTGCAATACGCGATAACTGGGTATTGGTGAAACCGGCAATGGCATTTTGCTCGTGAATAATCACGGGAATACCCAAGGCACGAGCCGCCAAACCACCGGGGCCAGCCACATAGCCGCCAAAACCAGCCACAGCATCCACTTTAAGCTGTTTCATATAACGCATGGCGCTTAGGGTGGCTTTTAAAATTTTAAACGGTGCCAATAACTTACGTACAGCCCCATTACCACGTACGCCCTGAATATCAATCTGGTAAATTGGAATATTATGATTCTTTAATAAGCGGTTTTCCATGCCAGTCGGCGTTGCCAGCCAGGACACTTCAATTCCCTGCTGCTGTAATTCTTTGGCAACAGCAAGTGCTGGAAAAACATGCCCACCGGTTCCGGCAGCCATCATCATCACATGTTTCGGCTTTGTTTGCGTTGCTTCGGTCACAGTCTAATTCTTCAATTCTAAAATAGGAATAACGAAATTTGATTTTAAGCTGACAATTGTAATCACAAACGCATAACCGTGAAAGGTTATTTACTTTTTTTCAACATGCGTTTGATTGTTTTTTTCTTCAGATTTTAAAGTTTAAACTAGTTTTATTGATAATCGAGCAAAATATATATTTTTTAAGCAATTTTACGACCTGTTTTTTTGAACAACCCGTAAATTCCTGTCCCTTTGGTATCCCAAAATAAAAAGCAAGAAAAGGAACGAATCAAACAGAATAAAAAAGAGCTCCCATGAGGAGCTCTTTTAAAAAATAAGACTTAGGCTTGCAAACCTGCTTCCAGAACGGCAAATAAATCATCGGCAATGGAAGTTCCAAACTGGCTATCAATTTCACGGATACAGGTTGGACTGGTCACATTAATTTCCGTCACGTAATTGCCAATCACATCCAGACCGACAAAAACCAGGCCTTTTTCACGTAAGTAAGGGCCTACTTTTGCTGCAATGGCTTTGTCATTTTCAGAAAGTGGACGAGCTTGCCCCAAGCCACCTGCTGCCAGGTTGCCGCGCACTTCGCCATTTTGCGGAATACGGGCCAGGCAGTAAGGTACTGGTTCACCATTCACCATCAGGATACGTTTATCGCCCTCGACAATTTCCGGAATATAACGCTGCGCCATAATCGGTCGGGTACCGTTATTGGTCAGCATTTCAATGGTCGACCCAATATTGATGCCATCTTGATACAAGCGGAAAATGCCTGTGCCGCCCATTCCATCCAGTGGTTTGACAATTACATCGATGTGTTCTTTCAGAAAATCGCGGATCAAACCTTCATTTGAGGTCACTAAAGTCGGTACCTGAAGTTCTGGGAACTGGGTCGCAAACAGTTTTTCGTTACAGTCACGCAGGCTTTGCGGTTTGTTAATAATCCATGCCCCTTCACGCTCGGCTTGTTCCAGAATATAGGTGGTATACACAAAGTTCATGTCGAAAGGCGGGTCTTTACGCATCAGCACCACGTCATAAGCCGCGATCGACTCTTTTTTCTTTTCACCCAATTCATAATAATGGTTATAGTCTTCAAACACTTTCAGGGGTGAAATCAGACCGAAGGCTTTACCTTGATCGATATATAAATCTTGCTGTAATGCATAACCCAACTCATGTCCACGACGGCTGGCAGCCCAGAGCATGGCCATAGAAGAATCTTTTTTCAGGTTTACATTTTCGATGGGATCCATCACAACAAGTACGCGCATATCGATCTGCTCATGTATTTTTAAATTGAGAAAAGTATAGCGGAGTTTAATCTTTCTTTTTTCTCAATTTTAGTAAAGCTTGTATGGAATACTTTGAACACTGACAGGAATACTTTATGCAACAAGCCATTATTGGATTTCACCTAGATGAAGAAAATCATTGGGTCGCAGACCTGGCTTGCGGTCATACGCAACATGTGCGGCATAATCCGCCCTGGCAAAACCGCCCTTGGGTCATGACCGAGCAGGGTCGAAAAGAGAAAATCGGGATAATGCTGGAATGCAAGAAATGTGAAGAACCAGATTAATGATTTTTCAGATAAAGAATAAATAATGAAATATTTATCTAAAATATAATATTACAATTTTCTTTAGCCATGTCAGAATAATGATTTTTATTCTCAATTGCATAAATTAAAAGAGTTTAAAATCCCAAAAACAGATCATTTAAATTAACCATTTAAAAATAAAACCCCAATTCACCATATTCACCCCTGTTAAATCAAAATCTATATAATAAAAAATAATGATTTGACCAGAGATTATAATCACCTTTATTAATTTTTTATTTAAGCCTCTACTATTAAATTATTTCCCCTATAAAATAAATCACGTTCACCCCTCAAAATAAAAAATTAGCAATCTATTAAACATTTATTTACTTTCATTCATTTAAGGCGCAAGATTCTTAAAAATATGTTTAAGATTATCCAGCATTTTCTCAATTTGTAGGGGAGTTAAACCATCAAAGGACTGCTCTAATACAATCAGGCTGAGATCATTAATTTTCTGAATTGTTTGTTGTCCTTTATCTGTTAATAATACTCGGGTAATTCGGGCATCCTTCTCACAGCAATAAGTACTCACCAATCCTTCGTCTCTTAAGCGATAGATCACTTTAGTGGTGGTCGACATTTTAGAAATCAACATTTCCGACAGATCAGATACGCTAGCTTTATTTTTAGATTTTAATGCCAGCAAGACACGACGGCGTGAATTATCTAAACCATATTTCTTTAATGCATGATCAACGTTTTGTATATATTGAGCATGCACTTGAGTAATCCAGTGATATAGAGAATTTTCTAAATTAAAATCTGCAGAGCCAGATAAAAACTTATTGTACTTTTTTGCCACGACCTCACCTCTTTTAACCCATTAGGATCATTAAAACTCTTTTAAAATACATTCTATTTTATTCCCTTTAATCTTTGTTACATTTTACCCACTCAATATCTGCGATTCATTATTCCCCCCTCTACTCTCTTTTTAAAATTAACTCTCTAATTCTTTTTTGCTTCTGCGAGCCTCTTTTTAATAAAAAGAATTAGAGAGTCCAATTCTAGGTACAGTTCCCTTTTATATTTATTTATTGTTATTAGGCAAAATGATTAAATCACTTTAATGGTTAAATGATCTATCACAAAAAATACCATTTTATTTTTGCAGATGTGTAAAAATGTGACAGAGTTAACATTAATTTATTTTGGAAAAATCGTCTATTTTCTGCAATTTTTAACTTATTAAAATAAGTAAAAAATTGAGTTTATGAATTTTTTTATATTTTTGATAAAAATAAAATACTGTTTAATTTAGTATTTTTACATATTAAAATTTTATACTTTTAGAGTATAGAGTTTAAAAAATAAAGGAAAAATAATCTTTCTTTATTTTCTCACAATATGCATTTTATATAGTTTGTTGAATATTCACTAATTTATTAGATATCTTTATTAGAATAAGTTTAAAGCAGAATTTTCTCGGAAATAGCGAATTTTCTGAGGGGCAAAATTAAAAAAGGGCTATCCGTCAACGGAGCCTGAGGAAAGAAGAATTTTCTTTTAATCTTTTCCCGTCTTAGCGCTGAATAAATTAAAAATGATAAAAAGGAAGCACAGGGCTTCCTTTTTTAAGCATCGCCCCATCAGATGCCGTATTTCACCCGATACGCTTCCATTTTTGCTAACGCCTCTTTCTCGCCTTTGGCATCCAGAAAATCCATTAAATCTTTCATCGTAATCAAGGCATGAACAGGAATTTCCAGTTCTTTTTGAACTTCCTGAATAGCAGACAATTCGCCCTGTCCTTTTTCCTGACGATCCAGCGCCACCAATACACCGGCAATTTGCGCGCCGGCATTTTTAAGAATGGTCACTACTTCACGAATAGCAGTGCCTGCAGTAATCACGTCATCAATAATCCAGACTTTTTTACCTTCTACTGAAGCCCCTACCAGTACCCCGCCTTCACCGTGGTCTTTGGCTTCTTTACGGTTAAAGCCCCAAGGTACACTTACGCCATGATTTTGCGACAACGCTACAGCCGTTGCAGCAACAAATGGAATACCTTTATAGGCAGGGCCAAAAATCACATCCACATTCTCACATGCCGTTAATTTGTCTGCATAGCCTGAAGCCAATAGCGTTAACGCTTCGCCATCATTGAGCAGGCCGGCATTAAAAAAATAAGGACTCACACGACCCGATTTTAAAGTAAACTCACCAAATTTAAGCACACCACGTGATAATGCAAGTTCGATAAAAGCTTGAGGGTTAAAAGTCGCTTGCGACGTCATGAGGTGCTCCAAAATTCATAAATAGAGGTAAGACTTGCGCATGATACCAAAGAGTAGCTATCCAAGTGATCAAAAAATTCTAAGAGTGGTTTCAATTAACGTAAATGGCTTGCGTTCATCCGTGACCAAAGGCTTGCTGGAATGGATGGAACAGTCGGAAGCCGATGTCATTTGTATGCAAGAAAGCCGGATCACCCATGCGCAGTGGACTGAAAAATTTAGACCTGAAGGCTGGTACACGCACCTTTTCCCGGCAGAACGTGCAGGCTATGCCGGTACCGCCATTTATAGTCGCCTGCCTTTTGTCTCCGTAAAAGATGGTTTAGGCTTTGAACTGGCAGATGCTCAAGGGCGCTTTATTTCTGCAGAATTTGATCTCGGTTTGGACAAGCCTGTATACATCTGTTCGCTGTATTTGCCTTCGGGTTCATCCGGTGAAGAAGCCCAAGTCCGTAAAGACCATTTTTTGGATCAATACCAAGACATTCTCAAACAATGGCGGGATGAAGATAAATCGATCATTGTCTGCGGCGATTACAACATTGTGCATAAACGCATTGACATTAAAAACTGGTCGGGCAACCAGAAATCTTCAGGCTGCCTGCCGCATGAACGCGCCTGGCTCGACCATATTTATGATGATCTGGGTTATGTCGATACCTTCCGTGAAGTGCGTAAAGAAGCTGAACTTTATTCCTGGTGGTCCAATCGCGGACAGGCACGTGCCAAAAATGTCGGGTGGCGCATTGATTACCAGGCCTGCTCACCGGACTGGAAAGCCCGTACCGTCAATGCCTGGGTCTATAAAGAGACCTGGTTTAGCGACCATGCACCTGTGATAATTGATTATAAAATATAACTGATCATGTGGTATTGAGTGGACACCTGTTCACTCAATACCAGCGTATAGATTACAAAAAATGTCGAATTTGTTGCTTTTTATATACATCTTTTAAGTGCATTATTGTCGCACGGCACAGGGATAAGTCAGGAAGACTGAAAAGGGATAGGACGCCGTAGGATGAAACAGAATAAACCACTTCGGTAGCTTATTTTGCAAGGATGTGACAATGGACGTTGAAATGAGACCCGCATGATCAGGATGATTAAATGCGGGTTTTCTCTTTTCATCATCTTTATTTTTCTTTTCTATTTCCCTATTTTTTCTATTTTCCATATTTAGAATAATTATATGGTTCTTATTTATAGCTTTATAATTACAAATCTAAATGTCAGTTTGATGACAGCTGAATTTTTTAATTTTAATCCTGTTAATTCACGCTAGAGCTTCTGGATAATTTTCGCTACGCTATCGCATAAGAGAAAATGGAACGATTCACTTATGCTAAAGATTTATGGCATCAAAAACTGCAATTCAATGAAAAAAGCCTTTGATCTACTCAACGAACTCGGTCTTGCCTATGAGTTTCACGATTACAAGAAGCAAGGCATTGCGGCTGAAACGGTAAAAACATGGCTGGATGCCAAAGGTCAGGAGCTTATCCTCAATAAAAAAGGCACCACCTGGCGCAAACTGAGCGAAACGGAACAACAAACCGCTTTAAGCAGTGAAGAAAATCTGATTGAAGCGCTCACCAGCCATAACAGCTTAATCAAACGTCCAGTGCTTGAAACTGCTTCAGGATATATCGTGGGCTTTGATGAAGACGCATATCGGGCATTAAAGTAAGCCTACTTCCCCATATTAAAAAAAGCCTGAGAAAGTCAGGCTTTTTTTGTTTAATCCATTTGGCTCAGCACACTTAGTTTGCGCGAATCCAGGTCTGGTTACGACCTAAAACGGATACGCCAATAAAACCGCGTAATTCCAGGGTCTTACCGCCATTTGCCAGTTCACCTTTTAGTTTATAGGTTTTGCCTGAAGAAGGGTCAAGAATGGTACCCTCTTCATAACTTGTACCACCGACATTTTTAAGACCGTGAACAATCTTTAAACCTTTTAAAGATTTATTGTGATAAGGACCTTCACATTTTTTACATGCCTGTTCTTCGCCCGGCGTCAAAACTTTTTGAATACTCGCAGACAATGTGCCATTTTTTTGTTCAGTAAATTTTACGATTGCTTTGGGTTGTTTTGTTTTATCGTCAATCGTTTTCCAAACTGTTCCATTTAAAGGATCAGCAGCATTCGCCAAAGCTGTTAATCCGAGCAATCCTAATGCAAGAGCAATTTTTTTCATTTTTTTTCGTTTCCTAGTCTAGTGTAGACGGCCTTAGTATTAAAAAGTCACAACATATTTGCAATTTTTCCGTGTGACCGTTTAGTGTAATCTTGTAACTTGAATTGGTAAATATCCAGTTATCCCCCAAAAGACATAACAAGATGGAAAAAACATGAAGATAAGTCCGTTATGGAAACAATTAATTACAGAAAGTTTTTTAAAAACCACCATCCGTCTGCCAAGCCAGTTTAACTTAGCGCCAAGTTCAGCACGTTTTGCCCTTGAACAAATGTGCCGTCTATTTCCGCAGAATAAAAATGTCAGTATTCGCCCCATCCGTCTTGCCGGTTTACGTGCTGAAGAAATCAAACCTTACAATGACGTTACCCAGCTTATTTTACATATTCACGGCGGTGCATTCTTTTTAGGGTCTTTAAATACCCATCGGGCATTTGTATCTGACATGGTGGCACGCACCCAGATGCAAGCTCTGCATGTAGATTATCCTCTGGCCCCTGAACAGCCTTTTCCTGAAGCCCTGGATGCACTGTTTGATATTTACAATACTTTGTTGGTTCAGGGCATACAGGCCAAGGATATCATTTTGTCCGGTGACTCCTGCGGTGCCAACCTGGCTTTGGCCTTGGCCCTTAAAATTCGTGATGAAGAGCTTCCTCAGGTCAGCGGCCTGATGCTATTGTCACCCTTTTTAGATTTAACCCTCACCAGTGAATCCTTACGCTATAACCAGAAACATGATGCCTTATTGTCCATTGAAACCTTAGAAACCGGGATTGATTATTACGTCCCGAAATCGATGGATAAATCACATCCCTCTATTTCTCCCTTATTTGCAGATTTAGCCGGATTACCCCCGACGCTGGTGCAGGTAGGATCCAAAGAAATTCTGCTGGACGATGCACAGCGCTTTAAAGAAAAAGCCGAGCAGGCCAATGTACAAGTCACCTTTAAACTCTACACCGGCATGTGGCACAATTTTCAGATGTTCTATGCCTGGTTTGATGAAGCCAAACAGGCCCTGGCCGACCTGGCCGAGTTTGCCCATGCACTGGATCAAAGCTAAATTTAATCAGCAACTTCAACATTCTCCATAAAAAAGGTCAGCCGAAGCTGACCAAAGAGGAATCATGGGATGGAATCATTGCAAATTACAGGCTTTTTACCTGAGCCAAAGCACTGGCAATTGCCTGATCTTTTAACTCTGCACCCATATTGACGCCTTCAGCACGAATAATTTCAACATCATTCACACCGGTAAAGTTAAATACTGTTTTCAAAAAGCCTTCCTGGAAATCTGCCGGGCTATTTTCACCATACACGCCGCCACGACTGCTGGCGATATAGGCTTTTTTTTCGCCCGCCAAACCGACAGGACCATTTTCAGTATATTTGAAAGTTTTACCCGCCACACTGATACGGTCAATCCAGGCTTTTAGCGTAGAAGGCAAACCAAAGTTATACATTGCCGCACCCACCACGACCACGTCAGCATCCAGATATTGCTGAATAATTTTTTCGCCTAAGGCTGCCTGTTCAGCATCTTGCCCCATCAAAATTTCAGCGGTCAAATGTGGAATGGGCTGTTTCGCCAGATCTAGATATTCTACGCTTGCATCTGCATGCTTGGCTTGCAGTTGAGTGACAATCGCCTGACTCAATTGGCGTGAAACAGAATTCTCACCTAAAATACTGGAATCGATATGTAAAACTTTCATGCCTGTTACCTTCATCTCTATTTATTCAATGTAGGCATTTTAATCGGTCCATAAAAATAGAATAATAGATTTACATACAACACAACGTTCTATATTTAATACAATAGTAATTCAAATCAAAATATTTTTCAGACTTAAAAGTACAAAAAATAGGTATGACTATTGCTGAAAAAACGTGCTATGTTGTGATTTATTAAAAATAAATCTACTCAATTCACATTAATTTATGATTTAAAGACCTAGGGATTATATCTATCGAATGAAGCCAATCTTTTCACCGAATCACATCATCTCGTTCAAAGAAAAAATTGCGAAATACCTGTTAGAAGACGGGGGCGTAATGAACTGGAGTGTCCTGAACAAATGCATTTTGATGCTGATTTTAGGAAGTTCGGTGCATCTGATCTGGATTATCTGGAAAGTATTGGTACTTTTATCGCCTGAAGTCTGGCCTTGGGTAAATTTACCCTTGCTCAAACTGCAGCTGAAAATGAATATTCTGATGTTGACCATCTTTATTGGGCTGATTTACGCATGTTCGATCTGGCGTAAAAAAGCCTGGGTAAAGCAATACCTCCCCTATATATCTGTAGGTACTTTAGTTATTTCACTCTGTCGTGATGGTTATGTGGTCGGCGTGCTCAGTCCTGCCACCATGATCACTTATATGTGTCTGCTCACTGTAGGCTTAGTGCTGTTTAAGCGTAAAATCGTTTATTGTGCCCTCATCCCAGCCACATTATTTTTATTGGTCTGCGGGTATTTAAGCGTGCAAGGTCAAATCAGTTACAGTCCGTTGTTTTACCTACAGACCACGCCCTATCAAAATATGTTTTGGGTTCTGAGCATGATGTATTTCATCGTGCCAATCTTAATTACCTGTCTGATTTTATTTGAAATTTTACTGAGCCAATGGCGCCACCGGGAAAAACTGATTCAGCATTTAAGTCAGGTTGACCCATTAACCAATGCACTTAACCGGCGCAGCATCAATTACTTTCTGGAAAAACTGGAACGTAAACCAAGTCAGTCTTATGCCTTGGTGTTAATTGATCTGGATCATTTTAAGCGCATTAATGACCAATACGGGCACGATAAAGGCGATGAAGCGCTAATTCAGGTCAGTCAAGTCCTGTCACAGATTATTCGGGATAGTGATGTGGTCGGTCGCTTTGGCGGAGAAGAATTTATTCTGATTTTGAATCATTCTTCTCTGGAACAGGCACAAATTATTGCCGAGCGTTGTCGTCATGCCATTCAACACCTTCATTTATGCAGTGATTCAGGAGAAATCATTCCAATCACCGCAAGTTTTGGCATCGCACTATCCAGCCACTCCCTGAATTCGCAACAATTACTCAGCCAGGCAGACAAGGCGCTGTATGCAGCCAAAGCTAGCGGACGCAATCAGGTCAAGTGCTATCAGGAAGAGTTTTTTACTGAACCCAAGCCCTGCTAAAGCGGCTGCTGTTGATACGATTCTAAATAATTCACCCAGGCTTGCTCTTGCAACGCGCCTTCCATCCACAGTTGCATGGCCGGATGTTGCAGCATGGTGTGCATATATTGCCGTGTAGACTCGTTCACCGGTAAGGCATAGGTCATAAGCCGCGTCACGACCGGGGCATAAAATGCATCGGCAATTGAAAATTCACCACATAAAAAACCGTTCACCTCTGGACGTTCTGACCAGATCTGCTCGATACGTGCCACATCTTGCCTAAGCTCGGGATTGTCCTGCCATAAACACTTCCCCACATCGGCTAAATGGGCACGAATATTCATGCCACAGGCATTGCGCAAACCGGAAAATCCGCTGTGCATTTCTGCTGCAATACAACGTGCTCGTGCCCGCTGCCTGACATCTTGCGGCCATAAATGCTGATCGGGATGCCGTTCTGCCAGATATTCACAAATCGCCAGCGAATCCCACAGCATCAGGTCATGATCAATCAATACCGGTACTTTACCATTGGGGTTAATGGCCAATACCTCCTGCTTGAATGTGCCCGTGTTCCGTTCCACGGGAAACGGTATCATGATTTCCTGAAAAGGCAACTGAAAAGCCTGCAACACCAGCCACGGGCGCATTGACCAGCTGGAATAATTTTTATTGGCAATATAGAGCTGATACATTAGATTATAATCCCATATGCTGTTGAAACAGCTCGAGCTGTTTCAGTAATTCAGTCTCGCTAAAAGCACCGGTCAGACGTAAACCCCGAATTTCCCGCTGCTTTGCATCCAGGAATAAATAGGTGGGCGGTCCTAAAATATCCCATTGATTCAATAAGGCTTGATGCGTGGCATCATAGTCACTCAAATCCAGTTTAATCAGAAAATATGGCGCAAGGGCTTGTTGGACTTGAACCGATTTTAACACCCGATGTTCAATTGGCTGACATGCCACACACCAGTCTGCATAGACATCAATAATAATCGCCTGATTGGAAGGCACACTGCTGAGCAACTGCTGAAATTCATCCGCTGTTTTCGCTACATGCCAGGTGGCCTGGGTGGTGCTCTGCCCGATAAAAAACCGCTGGCTGTGTTGATATTGAGTATAAGCCAGATAAGGCATCACCACGAGCAAGACCAGTACATATAAGGCCCGAAGCGGGCTTTGTTGTTTGATGCGAAAAAAGATATACGCAATAAAAGCAATGCCTAAACCTAAGCCCGCCCATTGCAGCCAGGCCTCGGAAATAAGCGGACGAATAAAATACAGGGCTAGGGCCAACATGATAAAGGCAAACAGCACCTTAATCTGGTGCATCCACAGCCCGACTTTAGGCAGCACCCTGGACCCCAGGACACTGGCCAGTAGCAAGGGCGTTCCCATGCCAAAACCCAAGGTGAACAGCAAGAGTGCCCCCTGCCACTGACTTTGGCTCTGGGAGATAAATAACAGTGCACCAGCCAGCGGCGCGGTCATGCAGGGTCCAACCAGCAGTGCCGAGATCATCCCCATGACACTTGCTCCAATCAGGCTGCCGCCTTTTTGTAGCGATTGGGCCTGATCCAGGCGGTTGAGCCAGCCTTGCGGTAATTTAATTTCGAATAAACCGAATAAATTCAAGGCAAATAAAACAAATAACCCACTAAAAGCAATCAGAGTGGAAGGCTGCTGTAACCAGCGCTGAAAGTTCAAACCGGCAGATGAAGCGATTAAACCCAAAACTGCATAGACCATGGCCATGCTGCAAACAAACACCAGGGCAATCATCCAGGCTTTCAGCCCTTTACTGTCCCGGACAATCAGCGAGGTTAAAATGGGCAGCATCGGTAATGAACATGGCGTAAAGGCCAACAAGATGCCTAAACCGAAAAACAGCAATAAGCCATACACCAAAGAGCTTTCAGCCAGTGTTTCCGACCACATCTGATCCTTTGCAGTATCTTGTGTGACAGGCCTTACTGTCGGTTGGAGGTTATTCTGTCCAGCACTCAACGTATTTTGACCAGTGACAGAACTGTTTGAGGATGCAGAAAGATCCAGCAGACGCTTGCTTGCTCTGGCCTGATTTTGCAGCAGCACCAAACCGTCAATATCGGTCTGGAACTCAATGGTCTGCGGTGGATAGCAAATCCGGTCCTGGGCACAGCCCTGCCACGTTACCTGATAGGTTTTCGAGGCTTTGGTGGGAACCTTAAATTGGACCTGGTGAAAATAGACCTGGGTATGGCCATAATTTTCATCATGCAAATCGGTCGCTGGTGGCAAATTTAAAGCCAGCTTTTGCGTCCCTTGCCGGACTTCAAATTTATGCTGATATAAATAATAGTGATCCGGAATTGTCCAGCTCAGCTGAGCTTCATGTGTGCTGCTGGATTCAACACTCAAAGAAAAAGCATCCTCGGCTGCAAGCAGTTGCTCCTGTGCCTGCAGGGTCATGGAGCACAATAAAATCACACTACCCATCAATCCGCATATAGCGAACCGAAACCACAAGCCAAGCTCTTGAAGATGCTTTTTCATATCAGTTTATTTTTGAATTAAAACAGGAAAGAAACGCCCAAACCTGATTGATAATTTTTATCTCGACCATTTAAGTCTACCCCAATACTGGCATCCATTTGCATACGCTCATTCAACGCATACACCAGACCTGAACCCAGTGCATATTCATAGTGTTGACTTTCAGCTTTGCGATAGACCAGTTCAGAAAAACCGGACAATTTATCGGTAATCTTATATTCAATGTTCGGTATTGCAGTCACCGCCCAATTGCTGTTTTGCGCTTCATAACGCATAGTCATAGAGGTACGAATTAAATCACTATACTCATAAGCGACAGCCGAAGTCAGACTGTAAATATCATCCTGATTGCTAAAACCATCATTGCCGGTTGCAAGAATCGCTTCGGCTAAAATAGCCATAGACAGCTTTTCATCATCCAGATTAATGGCTTTTTTTACCCCAATGCTGACATCGCCCAGACCGTCTTCTTCAAAAGAATGACCTGCGGTTCTGTTTTTTGACCAGGATGGACCTTGCCAGCCCAACTGCAATTCAAGGTCTTGCGCTAAACCGGTACGCAACAACATGTCGGCATTTAAAGTGGTATTTTTCACTTTGATTCCGTTTTCATCGCTGCTTTCTGAATAGCTGAGGCTAGGTAAGCCTTGTTCCCATGCCAGCTGACCGACTGGAGTAATCCCTGTGCCTATTCCCGCACCTGGACGGTCAAAAGAAAAATCGGCAGCCATCGCATTGATACTGAAACCCGCCGCAAAAATGAAACCTACTGTTTTTACTACTGACATGAGTTGTCTCACTAATTATGTTAATTCTTTAGTCATTTTGGCCCCATGACTACGGAGCAATTCTAAAGTTTGCTTTTCTTCGGCCAAGGCTTCTGACCAGTTGATTTCATCAAAATCACAGTCAAAGAATAAATCACTAATCGAAGATAATATGGTCTGGCCATCTTCATCTTTGGTGTTGGGGTCTACTTTTTCATCCAGCAAACGTTTTACGGCAGGTACGCAGGCAGAGCTGGCGGCATCCCATAATGGACCATACAGCTCTTCGGCATCCCATAAATGTAAATTGACTTTGGCTTGAATAAGTGCCTCTAAAATTTCAAGATGAACCGCCAGATTCTGCTGTTTTTCTTGTTCAGATAAAGGTGAACCGGCTTCATAGGCTTCGCAAATATGCTCCCACCATTTGAACAAACCATCGGACCAGACAGAAATGGCCGGCCCTTTTTCCAGATCAATAAAATTCGGATCGAGACCTTCTGCCAAAAGACGTTGCACCTGGGCAAGATCCAGTTCTTCTATTGCCTGTACAAAGACTTGTTGCTGCGCTGTTAACATGGAGAAAATACTCTTCAATCATTTTTTGACTATTATGCCGAATAAACTGTCATTTGTTTTAGCTAAATCTATACCGATTATATTTTTAATGCCTTTTGACTTGTGCAGAAGTAGCAGATTAAAAAGCCCATAAAAAAAGCTCCGAAGAGCTTTTTTATTACCTAAGCAAAATTGCGCTTAATGATTTGCATCATCCACATCACTGGCTTCAGCAGTTTCAGCAAGTACCGGCACAGCAGCGCGCGGGTCATCTATTTTCTCAAATAAATGTTCCAAACTGCGTTTTAAGCGGTCAATGGCGCCATGAATGGCAGTATCGATATTATGACCATGATGATTCACCACCACTGGTTTCAAGCCTGCCGGGCGTGCTTCGATCATGCAGTGAATATCATCTGCACCACCTTTGGCGCCATTTTCATCGCTGAAATGAACCGAGAAATGGGTAATACGTTCGCTATAGCGTTGGAATTCAGCATTCAGTTCTGCACGAACATAAGTAATTAAACGATCACTATTTTGGATGTTTTTATCGGTACGGATTTCAATGTTCATATAATTTCATCCTCTTTATTCATCAAATCTTTTTTGTGCAAAACTTCTTATCTTGGCACGTTTCACCTTGCTGTTAACAACAGCGCTGAGCATCTTCAAATCAGTCTGGAACGAATTCCTCCACATTGAACGATGAACACTTTTGAGTCTGCAGATTCGTGTCCTTATGCTTTGAATATAAGGGTCTAGGTGAAGCTTATGCAAGTAGTATTTTGATATTTTTTTAAATACCCTATAAAGAATAGGTGATTTGACTTTTCCGATAAAATAGTTTGATAAATATCACATTATTTATTTGAAGATAAAATTCTCTCCTGCAACCATTTTACTTTTTTTATCAACATGTATTTTTGGGTATCAAAGCTGTGTCGTCATTTTGATGATAAGTGATCTGAGCAAAATAGACGATTTTTTTAACCATTGATCAATTTTGGCTTTATTTTTACTTAAGAATCTGTATCCTTTGTGTGCTTCTCGGGGGAGATATTTTTTAATGAAACTTACACAAATTTTTGCTACATGTGCATTGGCTTCAACTGCTGCATTCACTCAAGCTTCACCTGTAGTATGGCAAGACTTCAGCTTGACTGGTCTTTATGGTGAAAACTATGAAGTAGGTACTGAAGACCGTACAACTGTTACTGCAGAATATGCAGCTAAACTTAAATATTCGGATGTATTCTTCTTCGTTGACCATCAATTGGATGGCAATGATGAACAAAATACATATTTTGAGTTAGCGCCACGTTTAAGCTTAGGCGAAGTATCTGGAAAAGACCTTTCTTTTGGTCCAATTAAAGATGTCCTTATTGCGACAACTTGGGAACACAATGCAGGATACGATCAAAACCAAGAGTTTAATAACTTCCTGTACGGTATTGGTTTCGCTTTAGATATTCCATACACCCAGTATGCAAATGTGAACTTCTATAAAGTAGATAACGATTCGAAATCAGCTTTCACTAAAGATGATTATCAAATGACGATCACTTATGCCGTTCCGTTTAAACTAGGTTCTGAAGATTTCCTGGTAGATGCCTTCCTGGATTGGTCAACAGCTGAAAAAGGCGCTCAAGCAAGCGAGCTGAACTGGACCAGCCAATACAAATGGAATGTCGGCAAGCACATCTCCCCTAAAACCAAACTATACGTGGGTGTTGAACACTCGGTTTGGAACAACAAATTTGGTATTCAAGGCGTCGATCAAAATGACGTCAGCGCTTTGGTCAAATACCACTTCTAAGCACCTCGTTGTGAAGGTTGAAAAAGCAAGGCTTCGGTCTTGCTTTTTTTATTGCTGAAAATCAGGTTTATTTCTAAAATCCTGAGTCTATTGATTCGTTCGGCCTATGCTCATGGACTTTCTGATTCGTCCTGCTCAAACACAAGACCTGAAACACATTCTTAAAATTTATAATGCTGAAATTTTAAATGGCACTGCAACCTGGAATAGCACACCCAAGTCTATTGAGGATTTTCAGAGCTGGTTTAAAGACCTTGCTGAGCAGCAATTCCCTCTATTTGTCGCTGAACATTCAGAGACTAAACACATCGCAGGCTATGCCGATTATTCATCTTTCCGTCAAATTACCGGGTTTAAACACACGGTTGAACATTCGGTCTTTATTCATCCGAACTTTAGCGGGCAAGGTCTGGGCACAGCCTTAATGCTAAAACTGATTGATCATGCACGGCAAAATCATATTCATGTCATGGTCGCTGCGATTGATTATGAAAATCGGGCATCAATTGTATTACATGAAAAATTAGGCTTTAAGCAGACGGGTTATATGCCAGAAGTTGGACAAAAATTTGGAAAATGGCGTGATCTGGTGTTAATGCAACGGATACTGGATTAAGTATTAAGTTATTCAATAATCTGAAATAATGCTTCTATTTTGTTTAGTTACCGCTAAACAAATGATATGTATGTGCTTTAATAATAAAAATAATTTGAATAACCTATTTTGGAGAAGTTGAATGGCTAAATTTTTGAATACCAGTGGAACAAATTTCTTCCTAGAAGAACTGATTAAAAATGCCAAAGAACGCTTAATTCTCATTAGTCCTTATCTGCGTCTTAATGACCGTATTAAAGAACTACTAGAAGACAAAGATCGTCTTAAAATTGATATTCGTATTGTATATGGCAAAAGTGACTTACATCCCGATGAAATCAAATGGATGCAAAAACTCGATTATGTACGCCTCAGTTTTTGTAAAAATCTCCACGCAAAATGCTATCTAAATGAATCCGAATGTATTATTTCCAGCTTAAATTTATACGAATTTAGCCAGGTCAATAATAATGAAATGGGCATTTTAATTCGTAAGTATGAAGATGGGGATGTTTTCAAAGAAGCCTATGAAGAAGCACAACGCATTATTCGGATCAGTGATGAAGTACGTATTACTTTAGACGAGGTTAAAAATGAACAGCCTTCTGAAAATAAGGAAGAAGCAAATACTGATAATTTTTCAAAACTTACTACTTCAAAACTTGCAGCTAAGCATAAAATTAAAACAGCAGATTTGTTAGAAAAACTGGTTGAAAAAGGCTTGCTCACATTGAATGATAGTGGCAAACACTATTTGACTGATCAAGGAAAATCGTTAGGAGGTGAATTTAGATCAAGCCAATACGGTGGTTATTTTCTTTGGGCAGAAAATATAGAACTTTAATAGAAGCCCACAATTGCGGGCTTCTTCATAGACAGATGTGTATGCATTCAAATAAAAACTAAACTGCTAAATCCGCCAGATTACCTTTCTGTTCTAACCAGTGTTTACGGTCTGACGAGCGTTTTTTAGCAAGGAGTTTATCCAGTAGACCTGCGGTAAAATGCGCATCGTCCAAATCAAGCTGCACCAGACGACGGGTATTTGGGTCCATGGTGGTTTCGCGTAACTGGCTGGCATTCATTTCACCCAGACCTTTGAATCGGGTGATTTGCGGATTTTTGCTTTTGCATTTTTTCAAAATGCTTTCCAGCTCTTCTTCATCCAGTGCATAGTGCACATCTTTAGCATCATCGATACGGAATAAGGGCGGCATGGCCACAAACAGATGCCCTTCTTCGACCATGGCCGGGAAGTGTTTTACAAACAGGGCACAGAGCAGGGTCGCAATATGCAAACCATCCGAATCGGCATCGGCCAGAATACAGATTTTACCATAACGAAGTTCTGACAGGTCATCACTGCCCGGATCAACCCCAATGGCAATCGCAATGTCATGTACTTCCTGAGAACCCAGGACTTCATCTGAAGACACTTCCCAAGTATTCAAAATTTTCCCGCGAATGGGCATGATCGCCTGGAAATTCTTGTCACGTGCCTGCTTGGCAGAACCGCCTGCAGAATCCCCTTCCACAATAAACAGTTCCGATTCTTCCAGGGTATGTCCGACACAGTCGGCTAATTTGCCCGGTAATGCAGGCCCGGAAACAATCTTCTTGCGTTCAACTTTTTTCGCCGCTTTTAAACGGCGACCTGCCTTGGCAATTGCCAATTCAGCCAGCTGCATGGCAATGTCTGAGTTTTGATTCAGCCACAACGCAAAGGCATCTTTGGCAATATTGAGCACAATACTGGATGCTTCACGGCTCGATAGACGTTCTTTGGTTTGACCGGAAAATTGTGGTTCCTGAAATTTTAACGACAGAATGTAGTTCACCCCATCCCAGACATCTTCGGCAGACAGTTTCAGATTGCGCGGCAACAGATTGCGCAGTTCACAGAACTCGCGCATGGCATCGGTGACCCCTGAACGCAGACCGTTGACATGGGTACCGCCTTGCGCAGTAGGAATCAGGTTGACATAGCTTTCCTGAATCTGTTCGCCGCCTTCGGCATTCCAGCAAATCGCAAATTCGGCACTGGCACGTTCGGCTTCACCACTGGCCACAAAAGCGGGACTCGGAATGATTTCACGGTCTTCCAGCTCATCCATTAAATAGTCGACCAGACCATTTTCAAACTGCCAGCTGATCTTTTCATCATTGATCTGGTCAACATAATTGATTTCCAAACCTGCCGCTAAAACGGCCTTGGCTTTTAAATTATGTTTTAACGCTTTTAAAGCAAACTTGGGCGAATCAAAATATTTGGCTTCCGGCCAGAAATGTACCGTGGTTCCTGTCGCGCGTTTCGGTGCTTTACCTTGCAGCACCTCAAGCGGAGCAACCGGCTCGCCGTGTTCAAAGGCCATTTTATACAGGTTGCCCTGACGCTGTACCTCGACTTCCACACGAGTCGACAGCGCGTTCACCACTGAAATGCCCACGCCATGCAAACCGCCGGAAAACTGGTAGTTATCGGTACTGAATTTACCGCCGGCATGCAGCTTGGTCAGAATGATTTCGATCCCGCTCTGGCCATATTCCGGATGGATATCCACCGGCATCCCCCGGCCATTGTCTTCAACCGACAGGGAACCGTCTTTATACACCGTGACGGTAATTTTGTTGGCATGTCCGGCAAGTGCCTCATCCACAGCATTATCAATGACTTCCTGCGCCAAATGGTTTGGACGAGTGGTATCGGTATACATACCCGGACGACGACGTACCGGATCTAAACCAGATAAAACTTCAAGTGATTGAGCCGTATATTGAGACACGTTGTACTGCTTCCTTAATTTATACAATCCGATAAAAACTGTAATGCCATCGGTATTTTGTCTGCGAAATTTTCCATCGCATGGTTGCCATTTGCTTCGGTAATCAGCATGGACTGATGCGAAGCATTGCTATAATAGCGCTGTGCTTCACGATAATCCAAAACTTCGTCACCTTGTTGTAATAACACTAAAATTTTGTCCGCATCTTGCACAAATGGCACAGCCATCTGCTCAAGCTGATCAAGATGGGTATGATCCAGGGTCCATTTTTCACTGACCACATAGGGAATCTGCTCGACACCAAACAGGTCTCGAAACAGTTGCCATGGTCGCATAGCGGGGTTAATTAAAACAGCCGGCACGCCATACTTTGCGACCAGTTGTGTCGCATAAAAGCCACCCAGACTGCTCCCCACCAGTACCACTCGGTCCAGACTTTCAATCATCGAAGCCACATGCGCAATTGTTTGCGCTGGAGGCATGTTGAGATCCGGCAGATGTACCTGAAGATTGCCCTGCTGCTGACAGTAGTCTTTAATTTGCTGGCCTTTTATGGATAAAGCACTGCTTTGAAATCCATGTAAATAAATGATGTTCATGGTTTTTATTGCATTATTGTCAAATTTAAACTAGATTTATTTTATGCCTAAGTCTTAGCTACCTATCTGTTTTAATGTAGATATAACAAGAATTGTCAGACAAAAAAATTAATACTGAAGCTCAATCATCGTTATTGTAAAAACTGTTCGAGATGAACGATATAAAATGAAAAGCTAAGAGTTTATACCGTGATCCCAAAAAAAAATAAAGGGTATGGGAAACATGGTCACAGAAAGGACAGGTCAAATGCCGAGTTTAACCCCATTACATGAAACCTATTGTAGATGGGACCGTACACCGCCCAGTCAAGCTGATGTATTGGAAGGTCTCGCACAATTGGTGACTACACGTCTAAACGACGTCATGCAGGAGCTGATCCAGGCGATTCAACGCGAAATTTTAATTAGCATGTTTGGCATGAGTGAGCAACGCTCGAAAAAATTGCAAAAAATTCCTTATATCGACAAACTCTACCAGCTGTCCTTCGACACCCTGCTCAGCTATGGCAACTATTTACTGGCACCAGGCTTACGTCAAATTATTGAAAAATATCCAAAATTGCATGATAAGCCGCTCACGCCTAACATGCATTTTCTGGTCGGGGTGCTCAACGGGGTGCTGGGTGATTACTTATTAAAATACCAGAACCCGATGGCACTGCCGATGGTGCTGTATGACCATTACGGCGGGCTGCAAAAGGGCGATTTATCCGGTCGCGTGGTCATTTTTGTACATGGCTTGTGCATGAATCATCTGGGCTGGAGCAACACGCAATACGGCGGTATTGGCGAAAAATTGCTGGCGCAACGTGGCAATAACACCATGCTGTACCTGAATTACAATAGCGGACGGCGTATCTCGGCCAATGGCCGTAGTCTTTCCCATACGCTGGAAGACTTGATTCGTCGCAATCCGCGCATTACCAGTATTGATTTAATTGGCCACAGCATGGGCGGTCTGGTCTCGCGCAGCGCGCTGTTTTACGGCAAACAGAACATGTATCAATGGATACATCTGACCGAAAACCTGGTCTGCCTGGGTTCTCCGCATCATGGTGCAGTCTTGGAACGTTTTGGTTTTATCCTGCAAGACAAACTGGGACATTTCCCCTTTGTGAAAATTATCCGGCATATTGTCAATATCCGCAGCAATGGCATTCTGGATTTACGCTATGGCAGTGTGCGTGATGATGACTGGGAGCATAATCATGCCCGGATTGGCGGCATGGATGACAACCGTAAACCGGCTCCCCTACCGAAACATATCAATACCTATCTGGTTGCAGGCACCATTGAATATGAAAATAAAAAGAACCGAACCTTAAAGGTGCTGGGGGACTATCTGGTCAGTGTGGAAAGTGCTTTTGGCGAACATCCAAATCCGCGTTTTCAACTGAAAGTGCCGGAATCACACAAAGCGATCTTTTATGGCTTAAGTCATTTTGAAATTCACTATCATTCCAGTGTGGCGGAACAGATTGCGAAATGGTTCTACCCGCCGAAAAATGAACAGGTCAAAGAACAGGTACATGAATACCGCATGCAGCTGGAAGATTTATCAGGTATTGCACTGACTTAAGTCAACAATAAAAAAGCCAACGTTCAGTTGGCTTTTTTATACACAGCTTTATTTTTTCTTGGCTGTTTTATTGTTCGCCCCTGGATAGTGACGCAACAGTTGCCACAGGCTGATCAAGGCCAGTACGGCAAAGAAAGCCAAGGACCATACCGGAAGAGATTGTCCCAAAAAGGTCCAGTCTACTTTGGCACATTCACCCGAACCTTTCAGCACCTGTTCAAATACCGACTTTAATGGCAAGGTATCGAGCCAATAATCTAAGCCTGGACCACAACTCGGCACCTGATCGGGTGGCAAATTTTGCAGCCAGACATGACGTGCTGCTATCCCTGCAGACCAGAGGATACTGAGCGTGCCCAACAAAGCATAAAAACGCTTAAACGCATTTGAAATGGGATTATGCAGGAAAGCGATCAGGGAAATGATTCCCAGACCAATTAACCCTATACGCTGAAAAACGCAGAGTGGACAAGGCTCAAGCCCTTGCCCATGCTCCAAATACAACGCAAATGCCATCCCCGCGACACTGGCTAAAAATAAAAAACCACTCACGAAGCGATAACTCCATTGCATGGCAAATCCTCTTAATTTTTATCGATAATCGGCAAGATATTGCTCAAAACTGATGCTCGTATCTTGTTCCAGTTGCTGTTGCTGTTGCAATGACTGCTCCGCCAGACCCTCAAAATAAGCCAGAGTATCCGGGCTTAATGGGTGCTGTTCATAAGTCGTTGCATGTTGCAGTGCCATCACACTCCCAAAACCCCACGTCCCGCCATGTTCCAGAGTATCGGCAATCACTTGTGCTGACAGGGTTTCATCCACCTCATCAATGCGGTTGAGCATGACCGCCAAGGCTGCTGAATACATCCGGGTGCTATAGGCGGCATCCAGTAAATCAGCCCAAGGCTGCATTTTGATGACCTGCGTACGTGCCCAGTCTTCAATCGGATGTTTTCCAGCCGCATCCACAATAGTGGCATTCGGTGCACGGCCACGATTGACCACTTCGGCCTGATTACGCTCAATCTGTTCCTGTTCCGGATCGAGCAAATCGGGGCTGTCCTGTACCAGGCAATGCAGCGCCAAGACTTCCAGAAATGCTGCCGTATTTTCATCAATTCCGATTGGACTGTACGGATTGACGTCGACTGCACGCAGTTCAACATAACCCACCCCGCGATTTTTCAGCGCCTGGGATGGGGTTTCTCCTGCTTGAGGCACCTGTTTCGGACGAACCAGGCTGTAGTATTCATTTTCAATTTGCAGCACATGATCATTGATTTGAATGGGTTCACCCTGTTCATCATTTAGCCCTAAACGGCTAAAAGGCGCATAAGGTGTTTTCACGGCTTTCTGCAAACCGTCCAGATAACCCGACAGATTGTTGTAGTGAATGCCCAATTGCTTCTGTGCAGAATTCTGATAACCGAAATTGCCCATACGCAGTGCTGTTGCATAAGGCAAGAACAGGGTGCCTTTTAATAAAGGCAACAGATGATGGTCACGCCCGGTCATGAAGCACTGACAAACCGAAGGGCTGGCTCCGACCAGGAACATCACCAAAGGCGTTAAACGGATAAAATTACGGATCAAGCCAAAATAACGGTGACTGCGATAATCCTGCAAACTGAGGCTTTTTAGCGCTTCATCGCTTTCATGCTGTTGCAGTGCTTCAAACACTTGATCCGGAAAAGACAAATTATAATGTACCCCGGAAATGGTCTGCATACGGCGACCATAACGCACGCCTAAACCACGACGATACAAGGTTTTGAAGCGTCCAATATTGGAGCTGCCATATTGGGCTAAACGAATGTTTTCTTCGTCATCGTCCAGCATGCAGGGCATCGACAAGGGCCAGAGTTTTTCTCCATTTTCCAAATGACGGTGCGCTACGGCATGAATATCGGCCAAATAATCGAGTGCTTTTTCAATGCTGTCTTGTGGAGGAGTAATAAACTCCATCAGGGCTTCGGAATAGTCCGTGGTGATATGCGGATGTGTTAAAGCAGAGCCAAGTGCCTGAGGATGTGATGCTTGGGATAGAAAGCCATTGCTTTGCATACGGAGGCTTTCACGTTCAATACCGCGCAACATGCCCTTAAACAGCGAAGAATCCACCCAAGTTGGTACCACAACTTGAGAGGTCGATTCGGGTTGACTCATTAACAATCTCGCTTATCGGAAGATAACTACTAAAATAAAATCATCAGTTTATATCAGTATAACGTGATTTTTGGCTGCTACATTACACCCTGTATAGTTTTCAAGCAAAACGTCAATTTTATTTCTGGCAAATTTTTATCACAAAGTTACTCTATAAGACATCTGAATTTTGTGTTTGTATTGAATAATAAGTGCTAAGGAATTGTAAATATTATGAATTATCCAGATATTTTGGACTTCTGGTTTAGTCTGGAAACTCAGCCCTTGTGGTTTGCTAAAAGTGATGATTTTGATGCACTGATCAAGCAAAAATTTCAGGACATTCACCAAAAAGCGGCACGTTCTGAACTGTGGTCATGGCGTCAAACCGCTGAAGGCCGCCTGGCTGAAATTATTGTTCTGGATCAATTCTCGCGTAACCTGTTTCGGGACCAGGCTCAGGCCTTCGCCCAGGATGCCTTGGCCCTGGCACTGGCGCAAGAAGCCATTAGCCTGGATTTGGATAAACAATTAAGTCCGGAACAACGGTCGTTTTTATACATGCCCTTTATGCACAGTGAATCGAAACTGATTCACGAATTCGCGTTAAAATTATTTCAGCGCTTAAATAATCCCATGAATCTGGATTACGAAAAAATGCATAAGGTGATTATTGACCGTTTCGGACGCTATCCGCACCGCAATCACATCCTGGCACGTAGCTCAACTGTAGAAGAACTCGAATTTTTAACCCAACCGAATAGTCGTTTCTAAGCATTTATTGTGTCTCCTCCCGCGCACAGTAAATCGTATGGAGGTTTAACATGAAGAACAGCATTCTAGGCTTGAGCATGGTGGTGGCATTGGCCCTGTCAGGCTGTGCAACCACGCCTTCAAAACCGCTGACTTTTGACCAGCTCGGGCAATTTAGCAATACCCCCCTGAATGCACAAAGCTATCGCATCAGTTTTCAGGCCCGTCCCAATATGAGTTTTGGCACTGCCGAAGAAATTACCTTGGTAAAAGCCGCCCAGACCACAGTACAAAATGGCTTCCGCTATTTTAAGGTGCTGAATGATCCGAGTAACCGCAACCAGCCTCCCCGTCAGGCCGTGGTCTATTCCAGCCCGATGTACTATCCCTATGGCTATTATCGCCGTTATCCCGGCTTCTGGCCTGACCCGTTTTATGACATGCCGCGTGTAGTGACTATTGACCCGGTACAGGTTTCCTATACCATTGAATGTTATAAAGATCAGAAAAAAGCACCCGACGATGCCTTTGATGCCTATTTGATTTTAAAATATTTAGGACAAAAATATGGCCTGGGTCCTAATGGCCAGGTGCTGCCCCCACCTGTACCGAAAACGGCAAAATAACAATAGTTTAGCAACCGACAGGAATCTTGCATGAGCACAGCGGAAGCAATCACCACACCGAGTTTGCAACGCAGTAAACGCTTTGCCACCATTGCCTTAATCAGTGCCATCGTTACCTGGCTGGTGCTGATGCTGGTGGCCAAGCTGATTCCTGAATATGCCTGGTTCATTCATATTTTGATGCTTTCTGCCGAAGCAGGTGTGGTCGGCGGACTGGCCGACTGGTATGCCATTACCGTATTGTTCCGCAATCCGTTTGGGAAAATGCCGATTCCCAAGTTCCTGCTCGATCATACTGAAATTATTCCGCGCAATAAGGCCCGGATTGCCGAATCCATGGGGCGTTTTGTCCAGGAAAACTTTTTATCTCCACAAGTGGTGGAAAGAAGCCTAAAAAGTACCGATCTGAGTCTGGCGATTGGACAATGGCTGGCAAAGCCGGAAAATAACACCCAGGTCACGCAAGTGATTCAGCAAACCGTACCCAAGATTTTTGAATTTGTCGGTCAGGAACAGATTGGAAATTTCATTCAAAACAACAGTGTGCAGTGGGTACGTAATACCCAGATCAACACGCTGGCCAGTGAAATGCTGCGCGCGGTGCTGGAAAATGATTTCCATCAGGATGTATTGCAACGCGGACTGGATTTGGCGCATGAATGGATGATCTCACATCCTGAACAAGCCCATGAAATGACTCGCCGGCTGTTCAAAGAATTAGGCGTGTGGAAACTGGCCAAAGGTGCCAGCTGGATTGGGATTGATGTACAGCAACGCACCATCGATTCACTGATTGAACGGGTGGAATCCATGCTGGCCGACCCGCAGCATCCGTGGCGGCAAAAAATTGAACAGATGGGCCTGCAGCTTATGCTGGAGCTGGCCGATAGTGAAAGTGAGGCCAGTGAGCGTTTAAACCGCACCAAAAATGCCCTGCTGGATAGCCCGCAGGTACTGAATTTTATCAGTGGCGCCGTAGTGATCCTCTGTGATGCCATTAAAGCCGATTTACTCAAGGCAGATTCAGGCATTGCGCAAAACCTGCGTATTGCCATTCAACAGGTCGGGGAAAATATCATTTCCAATCCGGCTGTACGTCAATTGCTGAATGAGCGGATGAGTGGCCTTGCGGTCAATTTAAGTGATCAATACAGCGAAAAAGTGATCCGTTTTATCAGCGAACGCATTCATGAGTGGGATTCGCGCGAAATGATCGACAAAATTGAAAATGAAGTCGGTGGCGACTTGCACATGATCCGGGTCAATGGTGTGGTGGTCGGCGGTTTTATCGGTTTAGTGCTGGGGATTATTCGTGCCCTGATTGACTGGGCGCTTTAGCAGGGAGCAAGGCACTCATACACAGACTCATCCTGAGCTGTATCTGACAGAAAACAAAGCCGTGCTTTGCTCTTGTTCAGGCTGATGACAGCATAGGCAGAACGACCGCTTTTGCAGTCCTTTTCCATAGTACCTGCAATAAAATCAGCATAATAGGAAAAACAAAGCCCTCGGAAATGATCCGTTTAGACAAGCCTAAATCATGCTTTTTTACATCTTTGGCAGCATTTATCCGGCTTCAATTCTGCACTCGTTGTCGGACAAGATTCATTCAATACAAATGGGTTCACCTAAAGACTGTGAAATTTGCTATATTTGCTGTTTTTCTGCGACATTTATTTTTCGACTGATTATGAATACGGCAATCCAAGCAGCTCTCGATCATGCAGTGCAATCTCTTCAAGCTGAAGGTGTACTTCCATCCGACTGGAATAACAGCGGTCATTTAACGCGAACCAAAGACCGAAGCCACGGTGACTTCGCTTCGAATATTGCCATGATTGGTTCTAAAGCTGCAGGTATGAAGCCTCGCGATCTTGCAGAAAAAATTCTTGCAAGCCTTCCTGAAGTAGCAGACATCAGCAAAGCAGAAATTGCGGGTCCCGGCTTTATTAACTTCTTTTTAAATGCCGACCAGCGCTTTGCTGTTCTAGACCAGATTCAGGCGCAACAAGATCAGTTTGGCCGTACCCGGGCCAATGCCGAAAAACGTATTCAAGTCGAATTTGTTTCAGCAAACCCGACTTCCAGCCTGCACGTCGGGCATGGCCGTGGTGCGGCATACGGCATGACCGTTGCTAACCTGCTGGAAGCAACCGGTGCCAAAGTTGACCGTGAATATTATGTCAATGATGCTGGCCGTCAGATGGACATCCTGGCGACCTCTACCTACCTGCGTTATTTAGAGCTTAGGGGTCAAACCTTAGTCTTCCCTAAAAATGCTTACCAGGGCGACTACGTTAAAGAAATCGCGCAAAGTATTATCGACCAGGATGGCGATGCTTATGTCCGTCCCGTCGCTGATGTCTACAAAGATGTGCCTGAAGATGTGCAATATGCTGAAGAACTGGATGCAGATGGCAATAAGGTTGTGCTTTCAGGCGATAAAGAAAAACACATTGATGGCCTGATTCATAACTCTCAAGCCTTGATTGGCGAAGGTTATCGCGTATTCCATCAAGCGGCGCTCAAAGCCATTCTGGATGACATTAAAGATGACTTGGGCGAATTTGGTGTAACGTTCAACCAATGGTTCAGTGAAGCATCTTTAACCGAAAAAATTGAAGAAGCGCTACAAACCCTGGATCAACGTGGATTCTTATACGAACAAGATGGCAACATCTGGTTCAAGTCGACTGAATTTGGCGATGAAAAAGACCGTGTAGTCAAACGCCGTAATGGTCAAACCACTTACTTCGCCTCTGACATTGCTTACCACCTGAACAAATTGCAACGTGGCTATACTGATATTGTGGATATCTGGGGTTCAGACCACCACGGTTATATCGCACGTGTTAAAGCAGCGATTGATGCAATGGGCTATGACTCGAAAAAATTGACCGTGCTTCTGGTTCAGTTCGTGAGCTTATGGCGTGGTGGCGAGATGGTGCAGATGTCATCCCGTTCAGGTCAGTTCGTGACCTTACGCGACCTGCGTAAAGAAGTCGGCAACGATGCAGCGCGTTTCTACTACGTGATGCGTAAGTCTGAACAGCACATTGACTTTGACTTGGACCTGGCTGTGTCGCAAAGCAAAGACAATGCCGTGTACTACATTCAATATGCACATGCCCGTATCTGCCGTATGCTAGAAAAAGCAGCGACAACAGGCGTGAACTTTGATGCTGCGAATGCACGTCAATTTGCGGCGAAACTTGCGCTGGATGCAGAAACAGAAATTCTGGCCAAACTTGCAGCCTACCCGGAAATCGTGGTTCGTGCAGCCAACAGTTATGAACCGCATCAAGTCGGTAACTATCTGAAAGAATTGGCAGCATTATTCCACGGTTGGTATAATGAGCATAAAGTACTCAATGATGATGCTGAACTTACACAAGCCCGTTTATTGCTTTCAGTAAACGTACAACAGGTTTTACGTAATGGTTTAGAATTATTAGGTGTATCTGCTCCTGAGGCGATGTAAGCAAAACCAGCTTTTGCATCACTGCAAGACTGAAAGTCATGTTGATGATGCAAGCTTAGCTCATGTTTTATAGACAACAGGGTAAACAAGGGATTATTATTTTAAAAATAAGACCTTGTTTTTAAAAACATTTAATTTAAAAATAACACACGAGGAATCCCACGTGTTTGGAAAAACGCAGCGCGGTGTCTCTGAACGACCGAATAAGCCGAAAAAGCCATTAATTCCTGCATGGCTGGGAACGCTTGTCGTTATTTTAATTGTGTTGAGTTTTGCGGTAGCTTTGATGCTATGGAAACCGTGGGCGCCGGTTAAACCGAAAAATCAGATCAGTTCTGAACATTATCAGGAAGATACCAACAAGGACTATCGTTTCTATGATTTATTGCCACAGCAGCAAGTAACGCCTATTCCAGATCAGGCAGTTCCTGAAACTAAAAATTCAGAAACTGTGGTGATTGTTGAAGCTCCAGAAACAGAAACGGCTCCTCCAGCTGAGACAGCCGAGCCAGGTCTGGAAAGCGCTGAAGCGCCAGTTGCCCACCAGCCGAGTTATATTTTGCAGGTGCGTAGCTATCCCGATCCAGATAGTGCCGATGCACGCCGTGCCGAAATTATCCTGAATGGTCTGTCTGCTGACGTAGTGAAATCGGTTGAAAGCGGTCAAACCTGGTATCGGGTAATTTCTGGGCCTTATGATTCTCAGGAAGCTGCGATGATTGCACAGCAAACTTTGCAACGCAGTGGCATCGATTCCATTGTGGTGAAACGTTAATTTTTAGACATTAAAAAGCGCCTTATTTGAGGCGCTTTTTTATGGCTTAAATTCCCTCTCCTTGCTAGGAGAGGGTTAGGGAGAGGTAATACTTAAAAGCCCCTCCACCTAACCTCCTCCCATAGCGAGAAGGAATATTATTAAACCGTATGCCCCAAAGCTTCGCCCATCACTACAACGGAATTGGCTTTAAACATCGGGTCCCATTGCATTTTATCTTTTTCAAATAGCACCACAGCGGTTGAACCCAAATAGAAACGGCCCAGCTCTGCGCCTTTTTCAAGAAACAGGTTGTGCTGGTTGAGTTCCAGATGTCCACTCGGTTTTACCTTACCCGTTGCCACGGTTTCAATGCCTGCAACAATCATGGCACCGACTAGAACCACCGCCATACGCCCCAGTTCAGTATCAAACAGACAGACCATACGTTCATTACGCGCAAACAGGCCTGGAATATTTTCTGCCGTGGTTTGATTGACCGAGAACAATTCACCTGGCACATACAAGGTTTCAGTCAAAGTTCCGGCAAAAGGCATATGCACACGGTGATAATCTTTAGGTGATAAATACACTGTCGCGAAATGACCATTTTTGAAGGGTTCAGCCAATTGCGGATCGGCAATCAGTTTTTCCACCGAAAAGCTTTGACCCTTGGCCTGAAAAATATCGCCTTCTTCAATTTTACCCAATTGTGAAATGGCACCATCTGCAGGTGACACAATACTGTGCGGATCCGTATCGATTTGACGCACACCCTCTTTTAAAGAGCGGGTAAAAAATTCGTTAAATGATTTGAATTTCAATGCATTGCTTTGTTCAGCAATCGACATATCAATCCCATACTGGGCTTTAAAAGCCTGAATCACGGTATTTTTGATGATTGGGTTTTCGCTCGCTGCGAGTTTACCCACGACACGTGATAACTGGTGTTGGGGCACAACACGTTGAGCTTGAATAAATAATTGTTTTTTTAAACGTGATGTGAAACTCAAGACGGTAACTCTCCGGTAATAATCGGACTGTCGAGGCGGTTGCCCCATTCACTCCACGCACCATCATAAGCCTGTATCTTCCAACCGAGTAATCGACCCAAAATATAGGCCAGACCCGAACGGTGATGTGACTGACAATACACCACCACAGGTTCATTTAAATTGAAACCAAGTTGTTCCAAGCGCTGCTGAGTGCGTTCTAGGGGATGCAATTTTAAATGATTTTCACGATTTAGGGCAGTGCTCCATTCAAAATGTCGCGCATCTGGAATGTGACCGCCGCGTCGCGCTGCGAGTCGAAGACCGGTATATTCATCTTCGGTACGGCAATCCCACAATTGAATGTCATGGTTCTGGACTTTTTCTAAAAGATCTGCATATTCAATACGGTACTTTTCAATATTGCTCTGATTAATGTCCACTAGAGACCCTACGGGAACTAATTTTTCCACGTCTGAAGAAGTAGGCAAACCGGCGGCCAGCCAGGCATGAATGCCGCCATTCAACAGGCTGGTATTTTCAAAACCCAGACAATGCAGGTTCCAGATCAGGCGCCCTGCCCAGCCTCCCCCTTCATCATCATAGGCCACCACATGATGTTCAGGCGAAATGTTCAGATATTCAATCAGGGCTTTTAAACCCTCTACATCGGGCAATAAACCTGATGCTTGCTCTTCTTGACGTACTAGCTGTTTCGGTTGCACATGAATGGCATGCGGAATATGCAATTGATCATAAACAGAATGACGGCTTAAATCGACAATGCGTAATTTTTCATTGCCTAAAAATGGAACTAGCTCTTCTGCTTCTATCAGCAGACCAAAATTAAGTGCAGATACAGTCATACTTTTTCATGTTTTATTTAGATCAACATTGCCGATCTTAGCATAAGTCATTTTCACTATTATGCTGATTTTTTACATTCATTTAGCAGAAAATCAGCTATAACCATCATGATTATTCCGTTTCGGTGAGATTAAATACCTGACGTAAATAGGCCAGGAAGGTATCGTTATCAGTCATGGTTTTTCCTGGGCTGTCGGAAATTTTTGCCACCGATTGACCATTGCATTCCACCAGTTTTAACACAATATTGAGAGGCGCTTGTCCCAAGTCATTGGTTAAATTGGTGCCAATCCCAAAGCTGACCTGAAAACGGTCTTTAAAGTATTGATGCAAGTCCCAGGCCTTTTCCAGATTCAGACCATCACTAAAGGTCAGCATCTTGGTTTTGCTGTCAATTTTTAATTTCTTATAGTGGGCATAGGCTTTGTCACCCCATTCATAGGGATCGCCACTGTCATGCCGCAGACCGTCAAACAGTTTGGCAAAGTACAAATCAAAGTCACGCAGGAATGCATCCATCCCCACCACATCCGTCAGAGCAATCCCTAAATCGCCACGATATTCCTGCACCCAGGTTTCCAGTGCCGCTTTCTGAAAATCGCGTAAACGCACATCCAGAGCCTGAAAGGCCTGTAAAAACTCATGCGCCATCGTTCCAATCGGCGTAATACCCAATTCCTTGGCAATCAATACATTGCTGGTACCCCGGAAAATATTCGGTGAAGCATGGTTAAATACTTCAATCACATGTTTTTGCCATGCAAAGCTATAACGACGACGTGTACCAAAATCCGACACCAAGAAAGGTGGATCATGAGGTTTCAGTTCTTTTTCATAATGCTTTAACAGTTCGACTTTGGCTTGCAAACGGCGTTCACCTTCTGCCAGAACATCATCACTACGAATACGCATGAAATACAGTTCATTGACAATGGCCAGAACAAAAATCTCAAACATCATGGCCTGAACCATCGGGCCTTCAATCCAGATGTCCAGACGGCCTTGCTCATCAATGCTGGCTTTAATAAAACGGCGTTTCAGCTGGAACAGTTCCAGATAATCCACGAAGTCACTTTTAATAAAACGTAAACTGCGGAGATAGAGCAGCTCATCTTCTTTAAACTTAAGCTGGCATAAATAGTCGAGTTGCTGATTCAAATCGTCCAGAATATCCGTCAGCGGATAAACAGTATCCTCTAAATTACGGCAACGGAAATGATAAACACTGTGCGTTTGAGGAAATTTATGCAGTACCACCTGTAACATGGTGAATTTATACAAGTCGGTATCAAGCAAAGATTGAATGATTGGAGCCATATCTAATGAAATTTCGCTGTGCTGACTGCATTAAAACACACTTTTTATCTTGATATTGCTAGTTTTGCGTACAGCTGTACCCGTCAAGCCCATCGCGTAAGGGCTAAACTTCACTATTATTCAGCAATAGAGCCGTATTTCATTTCCTATAAGATGCCTTGGGTCACGACTCTCACATTTACTTACTCATATCCAGTTTCGTGAAATCCTGCTTGAATTTATTCATGCAAAGATAGCGCAAAATATCTTTAACCAAACCTGATAATCCAGTGGAGATATTATGTGTATTTTAAAGCTTAAATTTCTGCCTGTTTGCTACAATGCTGCGGATAAATTGAAGATTTAAATTGGTTAAGTTATGCGTGCATTATTGCAACGGGTTCTGGAAGCAAAAGTTGTGGTGGATGGTGAAACCACCGGGCAGATTGAAAAAGGCATTCTGGTTTTTCTGGGCCTAGGCAAAGAAGACAATCTGGACAAAGGTAAAAAGCTGATTGATAAGATATTGAAATACCGTTTTTTTGATGATGAACAGGGCAAAATGGGCTGGAATGTGGCTCAGTCCGGCGGTGGATTATTACTGGTTTCGCAATTTACCCTAATGGCACAAACGCAAAAAGGTTTACGTCCGGACTTTGGTCCAGCCATGCCACCGAGTGAAGCCAAAGCGCTTTATGAACAATTAGTAGAATATGCACAATCCCAATTTGAAAATGTGCAAACGGGCATTTTTGCCGCCGACATGAAAGTGCATCTGGTCAATGATGGGCCTGTCACGTTTAATCTGGAAGTTGAATAAACAGCATAAGGCTTCAGCTATAAAAAAAGCCCTCTTTTGAGGGCTTTTTGAATCCTCCCCAACCCTCCTTTTTCAAAGGAGGGAGCTATTTCTACTAAAATTATCTTAGTTTTTTGACAGCTCCCCTCTTTTTAAAGAGGGGTTGGGGGGAGATTTTATAATGATTTATCTAATCATCTTACTTAACTGACCAACATGACTCAGTTAAGAGCATTTTTTAAATTACTTACCGGTTTTTTCACGAATAAATGAACGTACCAGTTTCACTTTTTCTTGGACCGGTTTAGGTAATTTTGGCGGAATGAGTTTGGCAACTTTATTAAACCAGACCAAAAGGCCAAAATCGCCTTCCATCTTAATGGTGCCATTTTGCATGCCAGTCATGAAAGCACTTGGATCACCTTTCATTAAAGTTTTTACGCCCTGTTCACTGTCTGCAAACTGCAAAATGAAGTCCGCTTTTTCTGCATCGCCTGCTACTGTGTCAATTTGCCCATTGTTTACAATAATTTGACGTGCAACACCCAAGTCGGTACCAATTTGAATACGGAATTGACGTTCATGAACCAGCTCAATAAATTTTGGACTGGTACGCGCCAATTGCTTCATACGCAAGGCTAAGCCCGCAACTAACAAATCAAGCGGATCCGTGCTTACATCGACCAGCGGTAATTTTACGACAGGAATCGAAGATAGTTTCATGACATTTAAGCCTATTGTAATTGTTGGAAAATTGACGAGTTATCCTACCATAACTTGTGTTTTTTGAAGTAAGGCTTTGTATAACAATAATCAATAAAAAAAGATGTGCCGGAGCACATCTTTTGATTTCTTTGATTTATAAGTCTTTCGAATTAACGGCTTGAATAATGTTGCTGCTCATCGTCATAGACTGGGGTATGTTCAATATAGCGACGTTTGGCTAAAGCGCGTTCTGCGCGACGATCTTCGCGGATTAACAGCAGGGTTAAAATTGCCATGACTGACATTAAGGCAGTCAGATAACTGTATCCCATAGGTAAATCAAACACCACTTGAGTACTGAGGCGAATGGCTTCAATCAATCCCCAAAACAGCATACCTGCAAACATAAAGCTTAACAAACGACGATAAGGCGAGAAGAAAACAGCTATCAAAGCAGCGGCAATCAAGCTTAAGCCTATGATGGTTGCTAAATTCGCTGTAACCATAAAAACCTCCGTCCTAATAGGATTTTGACACTTTTATATGGGTCTAAATCAAATCCCCGATACCGTGAATAAATGATGAAATATATTGATATCAATCTCTATGCATGCATTATGCGGAGTTTTTTTAAGAAAAAAAGTCTTGTATTTTCAGCAAGCGACACACCTTGTCGCAATATTATTTTGTCATTACATTTTTTTATTTTTAACTTTTTCTGGAAGTGCGATGGGCTCAGACTTGCCGTGTCATTACAAAAAAACAACGTAGTAAAAGCATTAAAAAAATATTTTTTACGAATGGAAGGATTGTGGTTTTTATCAGCCATTTAAGTCAACCGCTCATCGTAATTTGACTCTTTTTATCACAAAAAAACGCGACATCAATGTCGCGTTTTGTCAATGAACATCTACAGTTAGACCTAATCCTTAAGCACGGCTCAGGTCTTTATCATGCACACCTAAAAGATATAACACCCCATCCAGGCCCACACTTGAAATCGCCTGATTGGCATTCTGGCGTACTAGAGGCTTGGCACGGAAAGCCACCCCTAAACCGGCAATCGACAGCATTGGCAAGTCATTGGCCCCATCACCGACGGCAATGGCCTGTTCCAGCGAAATGTCCATCTTGTCCGCCAATTCACGCAGCAACAAGGCTTTGCGAGCGCCATCCACAATATGACCTTTGACTTCACCGGTGACCACACCATCTTTGACATCCAGAATATTGGCATGTACTTCATCAATCCCCAGTTTTTCTTGCAGATATTCGGCAAAATACTGGAAACCACCGGAAAGAATTGCCGTTCTATACCCTAACGCTTTCAAGGTCGAAATCAGGCGCTCTGCCCCTTCGGTCACGGTGAGACGCTCGGCAATTTTGGGTAAAACAGACGCATCCATGCCTTTGAGCAAGGCCACGCGGGCACGGAAACTTTGCTGGAAGTCCAGTTCGCCTTGCATGGCACGTTCAGTGATTTCAGCCACTTGCTCACCGACACCGGCTTCAATGGCCAGCTCATCAATGACTTCCTGTTCAATTAAGGTAGAGTCCATGTCGAAACAGACCAGACGGCGGTTACGGCGGTAAGCATTATCTTCCTGAACCGCGACATCGACACTCAGTTCAGCCGATAAACGCAAGCAGGCTGCACGCATGGCAGTCGCATCCAGCATTTGTCCTTTGAGGCCAAATTGTACGCAAGAGCGTTTTGGCCCTTCAACTGCACCATTGAGTTCCGGACGGCCCGACAAACGGGTCACAGTTTCAATATTAAAGCCCTGACTGGAGACAATCTGGGTCACCGCCTGCAAATGTGAAGCGGTCAATTCAGGTGCCAGTGCAGTCACGATATACCGGGTCTGCCCCCCTTCACTCACCCATTGATCATATTCTGATGCAGTGATTGGCTTAAAGCGCACTGTTAAGCCAATATCATGTGCTAGAATCAGGATCTCCTTCATGGCTAATGCTGTAGCAGTTTGGTCATCTGACGAAACAACAATACCTAAAGTCAGTTGGTTATGGATGACGGCTTGTCCAACGTCCAAAATTTGTAAAGAATGTACGGACAATACCTGCATTAATCGTGTAAATTGATTAGGCTGGTCGGGTCCCAAAAATGATATAAGAATGATTTCTCGCATGAATTGACTCGGATCTGAGCTACAACTATTGTTAGAATCATAATCGAATTTGAACATAAATGCCTTGGAAGTTTACGTTGAATGCGCCTAGACAAGGGCTATTTGCTAGCCTACTGATTGTAAGTTTTGCTTTACACACCTTTTTACTGGTACTTGCGACAACGCATCAGCTGAATGCAAACCGCGCCAGTCAGGGACAGCTGATGACCTCGCAACTGGTCACGGACAGCCTGTCCGAGCTGGAACCGGCCAATACGGTGTCATTGGCATTATTGGCCGACCGTTATGCCACCAACCCGAGTGTGGCCTCTATCCGTATTTTGGATGCGAATAATCAGGTACTGGCAACAGGTGGATTAACCAAGACACGCCAAGGCGAAGTGTTTGTTCGTGAAGCCCTGCAAAATGAAAAGAAAGTCGGCAGCATTGAAATTACCCTCATTCAACCCAGCATTGGGGAAATTTTACGTACCCAATGGCTGGCGATTTTATTATCGCTGCTGATTCATGGCTTGTTATGGCTGGCCTATCGTGCCATTGCCCGTCCAAGCCGTACCGAATATCTGGCGCGTATTAACAATGAATCACGCCTCAAACATGAAATTCAAACCCTGACCCAGGCTTTGGAACAGGAACAGCATAATGCCGCCGTTGCGATTGCCCAGGCACAGAACAATGCGCAGACAAAAGCTAAAGTCAAAGAATCGAAACCGGTCGTTCTGGATGACAATTGTATTGCCTTGAATATCCAGTTTTATGATCCAAAACAGCTGATGGATTCGGTCAATAAAACCGTTTCTGTTCCCTATTTCAATTTATGCCAGATTTTTCTGAACAAAGCCGCTGAACTCTGTGTCCAGCACTACAAGTTAAACAGTTCGGATATCGCCACCATCCATAAATTTGATGAACATGGCGCCACCATTAGCATGTCGGTAGAAACTCCCAATGCGGTGCAATGTCTGGTGATGATCAGTACCGTGTTCCAGCTCTTGTCGGATGTGCTGTACAAACGTTATCGTGAAGAAAAGCGTTTCGTGTTGCAAACCCGCAGTGCCATTTCCAGCCATGTTGAGGCTATGCACCTCAGCCCTGTCCAGGCGGCAGAACGTCTGGTACAACAATTGGCAGCCAAAGAAAGTGCCATTCATTTGCCGAATGAATTACTGAAAGCCATTTCAGACCGTTACCAGCTGGTCAGCCTGCCGAATCCCACCAATGTGCTGACCCGTCATGCCTTTATGATGAACGGTATGGATAGCGAAGTGGCCGAATTGGCACAAACCTTTAGAACTGAAATTTTAAAAGCCAAGCAATCCAAAGCATCTTAAAAAATAACTCAATAAAAAAAGCCGAGTTCATGGACTCGGCTTTTTTTATTTCTGATTCTATGCTGAAGTACCACTGTGCCCAGCAGAAATCTCCTGATCATTCTTCTATTTTATCTGTCCTGCTTGCCCAATAACTGGCTAATGCAGGACCCGAAATGTTATGCCATAAACTAAAGATGGCACTTGGTACCGCCGTAATCGGTGAGGCTGCAAAATGTACCGCAGCCAAGGCCACGCCCAGACCCGAGTTTTGCATGCCGACTTCTACCGCAACGGCTTTACAGTCTGCATAAGGCAGTTTAAACAGGCGGCTTGCCCAAAAACCCAGTAAATAACCCAAACCATTGTGCAAGGCCACCACCCCTAGAATCAATAAGCCGGATTGCAAAATTTGGGTCTTACTGCCTGCAATAATTGCCGCCACAATGGCCACAATCGCCACCACTGAAATTAAGGGCATCACCTGAATATAAGAGTCCACTTTTGACTTCAGGACAGCCCGAACAATTAAGCCCAGAATGATTGGAAACAATACCACCTGAAGAATCGAACCCAACATCGACAGGGCATTCATCTCAATCCACTGGCTGGCCAGAAGATAAAAAATGGCCGGAGTTAATACAGGCGCCAAAAGAGTCGAAACCGAAGTACAGGCCACAGACAAAACCGTATTCCCTTTGGCCATATAGGTAATTACATTGGAGGCTGTGCCGCCCGGGCAACAGCCCACCAGAATCACGCCTATGGCAATTTCAGGGGGCAATTGAAACAGTTGACATAAGCCATAGGCCAGTCCCGGCATGACAATAAATTGGGCAGCTACCCCTATCACCACGGCTTTGGGACTTTGCAGCACCCCTTTAAAATCATCGACTGTCATGGTCATGCCCATACCGAACATGATGATTCCCAGCATCCAGGCGATATAGGCTTTCAGCCAGACAAAGGCTTCCGGGAAAATTAAAGCAATACCGGCAAATAGTACGACCCATAGGGCAAAGGTTTTCTGAATAAATTGCGTAAAGCGCAAGAAATAAGGCATGAAGATCAATCCCGATATTTATTCCGGTATCTAACCGATGCAGGAGCTTTTACCATATTCAGTGGCAAAAACGATTATTTTCCCTGTTAAACCGTCGACGGTGCCTGTGGCTGAATAATGTCTTTAACCAGAATACGCTTTACTCCGGCTGCCAGCATGTCTTGCCAGGCATGTTGCAATGAACCGTGTAAATCAATGCCCTTGGTGGCATCGGAAATTACATAGGTTTTAAATCCCAGTCTGCTGGCATCTATTGCCGTCCAGGCCACACAAAAATCAGTGGCAATGCCGACAATAAAAACGCTATCAATGCCGCGTTCTTTTAAATAGCCGGCCAAACCGGTTGTGGTTTTTTGATCTGCTTCCAAAAAGGCTGAATAGCTGTCGATATGGGCATGCGTACCCTTGCGGATCACCAGTTGTGCCTTCGGTAAATGGAGGTCCGGATGGAGTTCTGCATCAGCAGTGCCTTGTACGCAATGTGCAGGCCACAGCACCTGAGTGCCATAATCCAGCTCAATCGTTTCAAACGGCTGCTTTGCCGGATGATTTTCAGCAAATGACACATGATTCTGTGGATGCCAGTCCTGGGTAATGACAATATTGTCAAAATGCTTCCCCAATTGGTTAATGTTCGGAATGATCTGATCCGCATTGGCCACAGCCAAGTTGCCACCGGGGGTAAAACCATTTTGTACATCTACAACAATCAAAGCCGCATTCTGCATTATTTTCATCCCTTGCAATCTGAGTTTGCGAGCAAGCATAGCCTAAAAGCGGAGCAGATTTTTAGACTTGGGGCTAAAAATAGCATGACTGCCGGTTCGGATAAAAATTATCAGCTGACTTGGCTTGTTCAAAGCGGGTAGTGAAACAGGGAGCCATTCTTGCTGCCCCATCCAGAGCGGGCATGAAAACAAAAAAGCCTGCAAATGCAGGCTTTTTCAAATGTTTTTATCTTTACACTTTGGTGCGGTTGACCAGAATCAGCATACATACTGCCGAGATAATGATACATGGAATCGCTGCGGTAATAACGCCTGCTGCACCGAAGCCTGCAGTCAGTAACTGACCTGCAATGACAGGACCCAGCATGGCACCGATACGGCCTACTGCAGAAGCAACACCTACACCGGTACCACGTACTTCGGTTGGATACACGATACTACCGAAAGCGTACAGTACACCCTGACAGCCAATCACGAAGGCACCCGCCAATGCTGCAGCCATATACATCTGGTTCAGCGAGTTTGCACCGTTCAATGCCAATAGGCCTGCCAAAATACCGCCGTACATCAACAGAATCACGTAGGCTTTTTTCCAGCGGTCAGTCAACATACCCAGAATAATCGTACCGATGGTCGCAGTCACCATGAAGTAGAACTGTGCAGTTGAACCGTCTTTACGGGTAAAGCCCAATTCCATAAACAATGATGGCAACCAGCTCAGCATGATGTAAACCACCATCAGGGTAAAGAAGTAGCTCACCCAGATGCAGATTGTGCGTAACAGGTTATCGGAGTTAAACAGATCCTTGAATGAACCTTGCGGTGCAGCAGCAAGTTCAGCAGCGGTTTTGTTCTGTGCTTTCAGGTATTCTTTCGATTCAGGCAGGAACCACATCATCAGTGGAATCACGAAAATCGGCAATAAACCGCCCAGATAGAATACATTCTTCCAGTTCGCACCGAATTCAGTGGCGGCAATTAAAGACAAAATTGCAGCACCGACCGGCATACCACAGTACATCAGGCCCACGGCACGACCACGGTTTTTTGGCGACACGGCTTCTGATGCCAGCGTGATCAAGATCGGCATCGCACCACCCAGACCCGCACCCGCCAGGAAACGCACGGCCAGCAACGTGTTAAAGCTGTTCACCCAAACCGTACATAAGGTAAATACGGCAAATGTTGCTGTCGACCAGATCAACACCTTTTTACGACCAATCCCGTCAGCGAGTCGACCACCGATCAGTGCACCTGGTAATAACCCCAGAATCCCTGCACTAAAAAACACACCCAACTGAGAGCTGTCGAGACCAAAATGTTCACGAATACCTGCAGCGGCGATGCCGGCTGCCTGAATATCCAGACCTTCAATCACAGCAATCAGAAAACAGATCGCTACCGTGACGATGGCATGCTTATTATCTGATTTTTCCATTGGATTATCCTTGTTCAATCAGCGTTACTAAAAAGAAGGCCATCATCCATGAGTCTGGACATTCAAATAACTACCAATAAGTGGAAGAATCTACAGTTTATTGACAAAAATACGGGAAATTTAAAACTTTTCGATACCAACACACATAGTCGCAAAAGCACTTAATCAAGTTTAATCCACACACAAAAAATCAACATGCCCCTTATCATTTCAATTCTGAAAAATCATCTTATGCGAAAAGAGTTAAAATAGATTAATAGTTTTTATTAATTATTCTGGTAGTTTTGAATAATTATTTTGATAGATTAAATGCCTATTTTATATAGCTTTAAAGTCTATACTGATCTTTAATAAATCTTAAATTCTGAGGTTTTTACCCGGAATTGGCGAGTTGATTGGGCTCAGTATAGTTTTTTGAAATATAAGTCGCCATTTTTACAGTCCAAAAAAGTGATCTTGAGCGATTAAAGCGGATAAGCATTTCAGGACATATCCATTTAAAAAATTATCTGGCTTTTTAATTGTTAGATTTTTCACTTGCTTTTCATAAAGTTTTTAGATGGTTTGACTAAAGCATATTGTTCTTCACCGCTTGTTCGTTCATAATTTGCATAAGCATTATTCAATTGCATTGAATTTGCTATAAATCAAAATACGTAACCATCCAAATTGATGTTTTTCTACCTGAGCGGATGGCCAAATAGGATAATTTTTTAAAATGACTCAGCAAGCACAGATCATTCAAGGTTCAATTGTCGCAATCGTCACCCCGATGTTTGAAGATGGCAGCGTAGATTGGAAGGGTCTAGAAAAGCTGGTTGAGTGGCATATAGAACAAGGCACCAACAGTATTGTGGCTGTAGGGACCACAGGCGAAGCATCAACTCTAAGCATGGCTGAACATACCCGGGTGATTAAAGAGATCATCCGTGTAGCCAACAAACGCATTCCGATTATTGCCGGCACCGGTGCAAACTCGACCCATGAAGCCATTGAGCTCACCAGAGAAGCAAAAGAGCTCGGTGCAGATGCCGCATTACTGGTTACGCCTTATTACAACAAGCCTACCCAGGAAGGTTTATATCAGCACTACAAAGCGATTGCTGAAGCCGTTGATTTGCCGCAAATTTTGTATAACGTCCCGGGCCGTACCGGCGTGGACATGCTGAATGAAACCGTGATCCGTCTGGCTGACATTCCGCAAATTGTCGGCATTAAAGATGCGACTGGCGATGTTGCTCGTGGCAAAGAACTTATTGAAGAATTAGCCGGCAAAGACATGACCGTTTATTCTGGCGATGATGCTACGGCATACCAGCTCATGGGTGTGGGTGCCAAGGGCAACATTTCTGTCACTGCCAATGTCGCACCGAAAGAAATGAGCCTGATCTGTGCTGCTGCACTTGCAGGTGATGCAGAAGGTGCTGAAGCTTTAAATAATAAAGTTGCAAATTTACACAATATTTTATTTTGTGAATCTAACCCAATTCCTGTGAAATGGGCACTCCATGAAATGGGCTTAATTGGTACCGGTATTCGTTTACCATTAACTCCTCTTGCAGAACAATATCGTACCCCATTGCGTGAAGCACTCAGCGCTGCGGGTGTCATTAAATAAAGAGCACAACACTATGCAATTACGTTTCGGTTTAACCCTTGCACTTTCAGCATTCAGTTTAGCGGGTTGTAGTTCAATGGGAATCAGCAATGGTTCACTGGACTATAAAAATACAACAACCCTTGAGCCTCTGAAATATCCTGAAGGTTCAATGGTTCGCCCGGCAACGCCGTTGTATCCTGCCCCAACAATTGACCCGCTGGCAATTGAGCATGCACCCCAGCTTGAAAACAAGCGTGGTAACCGCTTTGCTCTGCCCCGTCCTGACAAGGCTCAGGAGAATACTGCAGCTGATACTCAACAGGACAGCACAAATATCGGTCGTCCACAGCTGGTTCGTGATGGAAACCAAAATCCACTGCTCAAAATAGACGGAAATTCTGCTACAATTTGGCAGTACACACTTGCCACCCTCAGCAGCCTCAACCATAGCATTGTTGGTCAAAGCAAAAATCGTTACGAAGTAACCATTAAGATTGATCAGCAGATTTATGTATTAAGACTAAGTTCTGTAGGCACAAGTAACAACCTAGCTGTATTCAATGCCGATAACAGCTTTGCAGACAAAGAAAAAGCTGCAGAACTGTTAACCCAGATTTACCAAAATTGGCCAGCCTAGTCGTACTAGGCATTTTTTTTTGAAAAAGGTTCCCCCATGTTGAAACAAACCTTGCTCTATACTGGTAAAGCCAAATCTGTTTATGAAACAGACAGTGCAGATCACCTTATCCTGGTTTTCCGTGACGATGCTTCTGCATTTAACGGCGAAAAAATCGAACAGCTGGATCGTAAAGGCAAGGTGAACAACCGTTTTAACGCCTTCATCATGGAAAAATTGGCTGCTGCCGGCATTGAAACTCACTTTGAAAAACTTCTTTCTCCGACTGAAGTTTTAGTGAAAAAATTAAAAATGATTCCGGTTGAATGTGTAGTGCGTAACTATGCAGCGGGTTCTTTATGCCGTCGCTTAGGTGTAGAAGAAGGGAAAGAACTTGTTCCACCTACTTTCGAACTGTTCTTCAAAGATGATGCGCTTGGCGACCCAATGGTGAACGAATCTCAAGCGATTGCTTTAGGTTGGGCAACTGCTGAACAATTGGCTCAAATGAAAGAACTCACTTACAAAGTGAACGAAGTGCTTAAAGGTCTGTTCGATGCAGGTAACATGTTACTTGTAGACTTCAAACTTGAATTCGGTGTGTTCCACGACCGTATTGTGCTGGGTGATGAATTCTCTCCAGACGGTTGCCGTTTATGGGACAAGGACACCAAGAAGAAACTCGACAAAGACCGTTTCCGTCAAGGTTTAGGCGGTGTTGTTGAAGCTTATGAAGAAGTTGCTGCACGTTTGGGTATCGACCTTTCTGATATCTAATTCGTTCATCGAATTTTAAAAAACCGGGCTAAACTGCCCGGTTTTTTATATCTTCAAAAATCGGAAAAACAGATTTAGTTAATAAAAATGATCGTTTTTACAATATTGGTTTTTTTACTTAATCTATCTTACATAGCAGGTAGCAAGAGATTGAAGTCAATGGCTTTATAAGCTCCTGCTTAGCGACCCAAATTTTTAGTTTACCCTCCAGGATGTATCTCCCCTAAGACATCCTATTTTCAGCCCAATCCGTGCTCTGGATTGGGCTTTTTTCATCTGAAAAACTAAGCATAAAAGAAGATGCCTCAGCGTCTTGAATCATCTTGACTGTTATTGCTGTTGTTGCTGTTGCATCCAGCGGCGCTGTTGCAGTTTTTCTCCTTCAACTTCACGCTTGTTCCGTGCAGATTCGTAGAGCTTGGTGCCTTTTAATTCAGGAGGCATATACTCTTGCAGTACGAAATGCTCTGGGTAATTATGCGGATATAAATAATCCACCCCATAACCCTGCTCTTTCATCAATTTGGTTGGGGCATTACGTAAATGTAGCGGCACAGGCAAATTGGCCGTTTTTTCTGCTAAATCTAAGGCCTTATTGATGGCCAGATAAGTGCTGTTACTTTTGGCACTGGTGGCCAAATACACCGCACACTGGCCGAGAATAATACGACACTCCGGCATGCCCACAGCCTGTACCGAGCGGAAACATTCGCCTGCCAGCAGCAAGGCGTTAGGGTTAGAATTGCCAATGTCTTCCGAAGCTGCGATCAGCATACGACGGGCAATAAACACCGGATCTTCTCCACCTTTCAGCATACGCGCCATCCAGTACAAGGTAGCGTCCGGATCACTGCCGCGGATGGATTTAATAAAGGCAGAGACCAGGTCATAATGCTGCTCACCCGATTTGTCATAGCGGGCAATGTTCTGCTGGGCTACTCTCACGACAATGGCATTGGTAATGCTATTTTCCAGTTCCGGTTCAAAGGTACTGGCAATTAAATCTAATAAATTAAGTGCCTTACGTGCGTCTCCAGCCGCAAATTGCAGTAATGCTTCGTATTCTTCAATTTGGATATAACGTTCTTTTAAAAATGCATCCTGCTGAATTGCCTTATTCACCAAGGTCTTAATCGCCTCGTCATCCAGCGCATTTAAGGTATACACCTGACAACGTGATAACAAGGCATTGTTCACTTCAAAAGAGGGATTTTCTGTGGTCGCTCCAATTAAGGTAATTTTGCCTTTTTCCACCGCATTCAATAAGGCATCTTGCTGTGACTTGTTAAAACGATGAATTTCATCAATAAATACGACCGGGGTCAGTAAATCGCCACTTTCGGCAATCACTTCACGCAGCTCTTTTACTCCGGTATTGAGTGCCGATAAACTGATAAATGGCCGATCCACCGCTTGAGCCAAAAGCAAAGCAATGGTGGTTTTTCCGACTCCCGGTGGTCCCCAAAAAATAATGGAAGGCAAATGTCCCTGATCAATCATCTGACGTAAGGGTGCACCTGCTCCCAAGAGATGATCTTGACCAATAATTTCGGACAAATCACGTGGGCGAAGGCGTTCAGGGAGTGGAATATGGCTCTCGGACATCTTGTTATTTCTTTGCTGTACTTAAAACAAGTCTACTATGTAATTTTAATATCGCGTATTTCAAATCAAGTGATTTACAAAAAATCATACTGTTATTTTAAAAAAAATATCCATCATCATGATGGATATTTTACGTGAATTACTTTTAAATAGAGTAAAGTGGCTTATCCAAAACAAGCAGGCCATCAGAGATACAAACTGAATCATTCTCCTTTTGTATGTTCACGGATATAATTATTGTGTGAAATAAATCACAATTTTAAGCATTTTGATTATTTAAATGGGTAAGCTTTATGGAATATATTTTCAAAAACAAGCGAAAACCTTTCAGTCAGGATGGCCAAACACCCGATCAGCAGTGCATTAAAACCCCTCAAACTCAATTGTCTGCCGAAAACATTATTATCCAAAATATCCTTGATCAATTACCGCAGCTGGTCTGGGTCAAGAACAAACAAAACCGGTATTATTATAATCAGGCAATTTGTGACTACATCGGTAGCCCTGTCAATTTATCGCATAATGATGAATGTCAAAGTTTCATTCATCCTGAAGATTACCCGAACTTTAAGGTACTTTGGCAAAATGCCTTGCACATTCAACAAGGCTTCGAACACGAATGCCGTATTCAACACCATCAACAGGGTTACCGGGTTTGCCGGGTTTCCGTTCAAGCGGCACAACATTTAGATAATATTGAATGGATGATCACTGCCACAGATATTCATGATCATTATTTAAAGCATAGCGAATTGCATCAGCAAGTGCTTGTACAGGGCAAAATGCTTGATGCCAGCGTAGACTGCATCAAGCTTTTAACACCACAGGGTCACTTGACCCATATGAACCGTTCCAGTTGTCTCGCCTTAGGCGTACCGGTCAATGAAAATAAGTTGGGTATGTCCTGGTTAAATTTACTGCCCGAATCCATTCAGCATTCGGGACAACACGCATTAAAACAGGCCTCTACGGGAAAAAATGCGCGTTTTGATGGCATCAGCATTATTGCCGGTCAGCCTCCGCAATATTGGGATACCATGTTAACTCCCATACTGAATGAGGATGGTTCGACCCAAAGTATTCTTTGTGTTTCCCGGAATGTCACCCAACAAAAGATGGCGGAAAAAAATCTGCAACAGGTGACTGAACTTGACGAATTGACTGGCTTATATAACCGTCGTGCATTCCATAAAATTTTTAAAAAGACCCTTCAAAATGCCCAGCATCAACAAGAATCTGTTGGTTTTTTGCTGATTGATTTAGACTATTTCAAGCATATCAATGATATCTTGGGTCATAGTGCAGGCGATTATTTAGTCCAGATTCTTGGTCAGCGCTTAAGTGGCTGTTTTAATGAAAAAGTCATGGTGTCACGTCTGGGCGGTGATGAATTTGCGATTATCGTGCCACATCTGCGTGATGAGGCTGAATTGATGAACATTGCACAAATAGCACGCCAGCAACTGGATAAGCCGATCTGTTATGCCGGGCAATATATTAATGGCGGAATGAGCATCGGTTGTGCCATATACCCGCGTGATGCAAAAAATAGCTCAACCTTGTTACGCTGTGCCGATGTAGCGCTGAATGATCTTAAAATCAGTGGCCGTGGCGGTATTCGAATGTTCACGAGTACCATGTTTAACAGCATCGCACTCACCACCAAACAGCTTTCGCTGGCGCGGGCAATTATTCAGCACGATAAAATTTTTCCGGTCTACCAGCCCAAGGTCAAGCTCGCAGACGGAACAGTTACCAGTTTTGAAGCGTTGCTGCGCTGGCAGGATGCAGAAGATCAAACCCAGCTCCCCTTGCACATTTCTTGCGCTTTTCAGGATTATGAACTGGCCACGCGAATCAGCGAAATTATTCAGCTCAAAGTCTTTCAGGATATGAGCCAGTGGCAGGAAGCAGGCCTGAAACTGTTACCCATTTCCATCAATGCGGCACCGGTTGAATTCTTAAGGGACAATTATGCAGAAACCCTGTTAAACCGGCTTGCTCAATTTAAGATTCCCCACCCTCTGATTGAAATAGAAATTACCGAACAAAGTCTTTCAGAGCATGGTTCCGACTATGTCATCCGTGCCTTGAACCTGTTAAAACAATCCGGGCTGAAAATTTCACTGGATGATTTTGGGACCGGTCATTCTTCCTTGACCCGATTAAGGGATTATCCGATTGATTGTCTAAAGATTGATCGAAATTTCATTAAAAATATACCGGACAACCCTTCTGATTTGGCAATTGTGAAGGCCATCAGCCAGATCGGTGCAAGCATTGCCTTAGATATCCTGGTCGAAGGCATTGAAAGTTCAGAACAGGTTGAAGTGCTGAAAGCTTGTGACTGTTCTACCGGGCAAGGTTTTTATTTTTATCATCCCCTGATCTTTCAGGAAGCCACCCCCTTATTAAATCCTGTGGCTGATGCCGCTCAGCCCCTCATTTCTTCTGCTTAGCCATTCAAGTTTATTCATGCTTGCAGTCCTCCTCTACTTTACAGGCTCAGGCAGTGACTTTATTAGCTGTCGAGGATTAAGGTTTTCAGGTGATTTCAGCCGAAGCTGACAGGAGGATGAACAGGCAATTAACGCACCCAGCGCACAATATATTCTTCAAGATCGTCTTCATTGACTTCCGTTTCGGAAATACAGCGGCCGGCTGCCGATTTTCTCGCCTTTATCACACTGTCAGGTGTTCCGGTATTTAAATAATGCCAGGCAGGTAAAGTCTTGCCTTCTTTTAAACGGCGATAAGCACAGCTCGGCGGCAGCCAGTGAATAGTATCTAACTTTTCTGGTGTCAGCTGAATGCAATCCGGCACATGGTCAAGTCGCTGCTCATAATTGCTACAACGTGCAGTCTGGCAGTCTAAAAGTTTGCAAGCCACCTTGGTATAAGCGACTTCTTGCAGTTCTTCATCTTCCAGCTTGATTAAACAGCAGAGACCACAACCATCACATAATGCCTCCCATTCGGCAGGATTAAGTTCAGTTAAAGCGTATTTTTTCCAGAATTGTGGACGCAATTGTTCAGTCATAACAGTGAAAAATTAAAAGAAAGCTGCTTATTATAACGTGTTCAAGTTCACAATGTAGGAATATGATTTTTACTTCAAATCATATATTTGCTGTCAAAATGAACATTTTTTAAACATAAGCATAACACTGTTGGAAATTATCCCCCCCTATACTGAATCTACTTTGAAAATAACAACACATGGAGAAAGCTTATGTTCCGTTGGGCGATTATTTTTGCAGTGATTGCACTGATTGCGAGTCTACTCGGTTTTGCTGGCGTCGCAGGATTATCGAAAGATTTTGCGATTATTTTACTCGTCATTGCCGTTATTCTGGCAATCGTCGGCTTCCTCTCTCGTGGAAGGGTTTAGTTGAATAACCTCTGTTAAAAACATCTCACTTAATCAAAAAAAGAGCCTGTTCAGGCTCTTTTTTATATCCGGTTTTTTTGATTCAGCTTTCCATCATCTACCTCTCAAAAGAACCGAATCAAAGTTAGCTATCTTTTTATCTAACTTATCTGGCTGTGGAGAGTTGTAAGCTCAAAATTAAGGGCGTAAGTGACGGGGTCTAAAACCTGTGGCCAATAAACCAATGGCATAAGCCACCACACCGGCGACACATAAACCGATCACTTCCAGAATCCGCATCCACTGCGATACATCTCCATTGTACAAGGTCAAGCCATACCACAGTGCAGCAACCATCGCGGCATTGGCAATCGCATATTGCAGAAACAGCTTTTTCCAGTGTCCGGCAAAGCGGAAAATATTGCGTTTATGCAAATAGAAATACAGCATGCCGGCATTGACCAGTGCCGAACCGGAAGAAGCCAAGGCCAAAGCCATATGCTCTGCATGCCAGTCAATCAGCTTAAAGAAACCAATAAACACCACGTTTAAAATGGCATTCGCGGCTACGGCCATCAGGCCCACACGCACCGGCGTTCGGGTATCTTGCTGGGCATAAAAGCCTGGGGCAAAGACTTTAATCAGCATGAAGGAAATCACCCCGGCACTCATACATTGCAAGGCCAAAGCCGTCATTTGCGTATCTTCAAAGGTAAATTGCCCCCGCTGGAACAAAGCCTGAATAATTGGCGTAGACAGCATAAATAAGGCAATACTGGCCGGAATACCGACCAGCATGATCACCTTGGCAGCCCAGTCAATCATGCTGCGGAACTTGGCCTGATCCTGTTCGGCATGACGTGCAGACAGCGAAGGTAAAATCACGGTACCAATCGCCACACCAATTAAACCTAAAGGCAATTCCGTCATCCGCTCGGCACTGTATAACCACGATACCGAACCATCCTGCATGAAGGATGCCCAAATGGTATTCAACAGCAGGTTAATTTGCGTGACCGAAACACCAAACAGTGCCGGGAGCATCAATTTCATAATGCGTTCCACACCTTCGTGCTTAAAATCCACTTTAGGTGGAATCAGCAGTTTTTTGCGCCACAGCTCTGGAATCTGAATCACCAGCTGCAAGATACCGGCAATCACCACCGCCCAACCGAGTGCCATAATCGGTTCGGCCATATAGGGCGTGAGCCACCACGCGCCTGCAATCATGGTGATATTCAATAATACCGGCGAAAAAGCCGGTGTTGAAAAAGAACCGTAACTGTTCAGGATACTGCTGGCAAAAGCCGTTAAAGACATAAACAGCAGATAAGGGATGGTCAGGCGGAACATGTCCGTCGCCAGGGCAAATTTTTCCGGGTCGTCATGGAAACCGGGTGCATAGATATATAGCACAGCCGGCGCTGCAATCATGGCAATAAAGGTGAGGGCGGTCATAAAGGTGGCCAGACAGCCAAAGACCCGACTAATCAGGATTTGCACTTCTGCATGAGTGCGCGTGGTTTTATATTCGGTTAGAACCGGAATAAACGCTTGCGAGAATGCTCCTTCGGCAAATAAGCGCCTGAAAAAGTTCGGAATACGAAAGGCCACCACAAAGGTATCGAAATCTTTACCCGCACCAAACACATTCAGCAACACCACATCTCGGACCAAGCCCAGCACCCGAGACAACATGGTCATTGTACTAACAATAAAGGTCGATCGCCAAAGCGCCATCGTAACCACCCAGTGAAAAAATTAAGTCGCTATTGTAATGAAACTCCACAGGGAGTTTCGTTGTTTAATCATAAAGCCCATTCATTCTTGATGGATTTTATGCTGCTGCAATAAAGTTCTGAATTTGACCCAGTCAAAAAATGGGCCTGGATCGGTTTTACGTCCAGGCGCAATGTCCGAGTGGCCGGCCAAATGTTGTAGAATTTTTGGATAAGCCACCTGCAATGCAGCCGTCACTTGCGCCAGCACTGCATATTGCACCTCGTCAAAAGGCAAATCATCACTGCCTTCCAGTTCAATGCCAATGGAATAGTCATTACATTCTTTTTTGCCCAGGTAAGTGGAACGTCCGGCATGCCAGGCCCGATCATTGAAGTTCACGAATTGCAGCACTTCCCCACTGCGTAAAATCAGCAGATGCGCAGAAACCTGCATGCCTTCAATGCTTTGAAAATAAGGATGCTGTGACCAGTCCAGCTGGTTCTGAAAAAACTGTTCAATATATCCCCCACCAAACTGTGACGGTGGCAGACTGATGTTATGTACCACCACCAGTTGAATTTCAGTCTGTTCGGGACGCTGATTATAATTGGGGGAAGCTACTTGCCTGGCACCGATTAACTGACCGTCGATGACCTGAAAAAAGGGTGCCTGTTGCATATGCCGATCCTGAGTCCTGTTCACATAAGCTGATGATTTTAGCGCAATCCTAAAACTTTAAACTTAAAATCTCAAATTCCCCAGATAAAATTGCTGCAAAAAAACAGTTCTTTTAAATGAACAATGCTAAAATAACGCGCAACTTTCATGGGTTAAAAAAGATACGGAAATACTGATGAGCATATCTCAATCTTTGCTTGAACAATCAATCGAAATCAACATTCAGCAAGCATTACAAGAAGATATTGGCGAAGGTGATATCACCGCTTTATTAACCCCTGAAGATGAACAGGCTACAGCAACCATCATTAGCCGTGAAGACATGGTGCTGGCCGGTCAGCCTTGGGTCAATGCCCTGATTCAGGCCTATGATCCAAAAGTACAGGTGACCTGGCTAAAAAATGATGGTGACCGCGTAAACGCCAATCAAGCCTTTTTAAAACTGGCCGGCTCTGCACGCAGCCTGCTCACGGTGGAACGCCCTGCCCTCAACTTTGTGCAAACACTTTCTGCGGTTGCGACCAAAACTGCTTTATATGTTAAAGAACTTGACGGCTTGAATACCAAATTGCTGGATACCCGTAAAACCTTGCCGGGCTTACGTATTGCACAAAAATATGCCGTGGCGATTGGTGGCGGTCAGAACCATCGCCTCGGTTTATTCGATGCCTTCTTAATTAAAGAAAACCATATTATGGCCGCGGGCGGGATTGCTCAGGCGATAGCCAAAGCACATAACATCGCACCGGGTAAACCGGTGGAAGTGGAAGTGGAAACCTGGGATGAACTGAACCAGGCTTTAGAAGCAAAAGCGGATATCGTGATGCTGGATAACTTTAGCCAGCAGCAAATGATTGATGCGGTGAAGCATGTTGCCGGTCGTTGCAAGCTGGAAGCATCGGGCAATATTACCATTGCAAACTTACGTGAAGTGGCAACGTCAGGTGTGGACTATATTTCGATGGGTGTGTTGACCAAAGATGTGAAAGCCGTGGATTTATCCATGCGTTTTAATGCTTGATCTCCCCTGCTCAACTCAATAAAGATTGAGTAAATAAAAAACGCACCGATGGGTGCGTTTTTTATTGCTGAGATGTTTAAACCAACAACTTACCAGCCTAAAGCTTCTTGCTGTTTTTTAATGAGTTCCTGGATGCCTTTTTCTGCCAATTCCAGCATTTCGTTACATTGCGCGCGGGTAAATGGCTTGTCTTCAGCCGTCCCCTGCAGCTCGATAAATTCGCCTGCCTGAGTCATCACCACGTTTAAGTCAGTTTGGCAATTTGAATCTTCTTCATAACACAGATCCAGTAAGGCTTTGTCCTGATACATGCCGACAGAAATCGCGGCCACCAGACCTTTCAACGGATCTTGCTTAATTTTCTTGGTTTCAAGCAATACATTCATGGCATCCACTAAAGCCACTGCTGCACCGGTAATAGAGGCTGTACGCGTACCGCCATCTGCCTGAATCACATCACAGTCGATGGTAATGGTGTTTTCACCCAGTTTTTTCAAATCGACCATGGCACGCAGGCTACGACCAATCAGACGCTGGATTTCCTGAGTACGGCCACTTTGTTTACCACGCGCGGCTTCACGGTCACTACGGGTATGGGTTGAACGTGGCAACATGCCGTATTCCGCAGTCACCCAGCCTTGTCCTTTCCCTTTCAAGAAACGCGGTACCGAATTATCAATACTTGCGGTACAAAGAACTTTAGTATGACCAAATTCAATCAACACTGAACCTTCCGCATAACGTGTATAGTTACGGGTAATTTTTACCTCACGTAATTGATCTAATGTACGTTGGTCGATACGCATAATGAGTCCTTGTTTTGGCTAAAATTCATTGCGGCCTAGTATAACAGAAGCAGGCTCTCAGGTTTTGCCCGGAGATTCTCCATTGGCAAAAACCATCAAGCCCAGACGCGTCCATTTAAGCTTGCATGAAATTCACTACCCGCCCTGCATATCCTTAAGCTTGTGATAGAATATCAAAAGCCCAATACGCCTTTTAATTTCTGTTTAGATTGGTCAAGGGTTGAGGTCCATGAATTTGGCAATGAACATTTGGCCAAACGCACCCAGACACTGCCGAACTGTTTAAAAAAGCTGGCTTCGTTATAGTGAATGCCATATTCATCACATAAGGCACGAATTTTAGGCGCCACTTCTGCATAACGGTTTGCCGGCATATCCGGGAACAAATGATGTTCAATTTGATGACTCAAATTACCGCTTAAAATGTGCAGCCATTCTGTGCCGCTAAAATTGCTCGATCCGCGAATCTGACGTAAGTACCATTCGGCGCGGGTTTCATTTTCAGTATTATCCGGTTCAAAGGTTTCGGCATCTTCCGTGAAATGTCCATTGAAAATCACTGCGGATGCCCAGAGGCTACGAATGACATTCGCCACGGCATTGCCGGCAAAGACTGGCAGTGCATTCGGACCTGCAATTAACGGGAAAAATACATAATCTTTGGCAATCTGACGGGTGGCTTTTTTACGGAATTTTGCCGACTCTTTCCACACCTCTTTCCAGGTTTTGGTTTTATAAACCAGTACATCTTCCAGATGTAAACCCTGTACGCCGACATACCATTCAAAGAACAGCATGAGCTGAATGGTTAAAGGAATATTAAATAAAAAACGCGGTTCCCATTTTTGCGATTCACTGACCCGAATCAGGCCATAGCCCACATCATGGTCCTTGCCAATAATATTGGTATAGGTGTGATGGATGTAATTGTGGGTATGTTTCCAGTCATCTCCGGTCGCCATGGTATCCCAGTCATAATTGGCACCGTTCAGATTCGGATCATTCAGCCAGTCAAACTGACCGTGCATCACGTTATGGCCCAGTTCCATATTTTCCACAATTTTGGAAATACCCAACAAGCCCGTGCCCAATAACCAAACTGGCGGAATCCAGCCGCCAAACATCAACATGCCACGGGATACAATTTCGCTATAACGGACAAAATCACGGATTTTATAAATATATTCGGCATCTTTTTCGCCAATACTGTCCATCACTTCACGGCGAATGGCATCGACTTTTTCACCAAATTCGGCAATTTGTTCAGGGCTTAAATATTTCGATTTACTGTTTTCTTGAAACTTCACTGACATATTCATTGTTTTTCTCCTGAGTGAGCATCGAACCCTGTTTTTAAAAGTGCGATCACTCACTAAATGGCGCTATTCAAGCGTTTTTATTTTTTAAAGGTTAATCACTACCGGACTCACGGCCTGGCTAATACATAACTTGATCTGGGTATTGCTATCGTGGTCGATTTCACCGGTCAGCAGGTTTTTGGTCGAACCACTGACTTTGGTACAGGTACAGGTATTGCAGATACCCATACGGCAACCATGTGCGGGTCTTAATCCCGCCTGTTCGGCACTTTCCAGCAAATTGGTTTTGGCTTCAAACTGTTGTTGAGCACGTAAAAACACCACCGGTTGCACTACTGCATTTTCATCAACCACGACCTGGAAATATTCCTGTCTGAGCAGATCGGGAATCCCCAGCTGTTGATAAATCTGGTTCAGACTCTGCATCATGCCCTGGGCACCACAGGCATAACTTTGACGTTGCTGAAAATCCGGTACGGTATTTTCAAGCAGTTCTGCGGTTAAATGTTGTTTATGGTTTAGAGTATTAAAATGATGATATTTAAACTGTGGATGCTGCTCGGCCAATTGCTGCAATTCATTATGAAAGGCATCATCACGCGTGAAATAAATCAGATCAATCTGGCTGACTTGTTGACGAATCGCCTGTTGCAATAAGGCATAAATAGCGGTGATGCCACTTCCAGAAGCCAACAACAGAATAGGCACTTGAGATGAACTTAAAGTGAAATCACCTTGAGCCTGAGAGATTTCCACCACACTGCCCGCCGTCAAACGGGTTAAAGCATTGGACACTTTGCCCTGACGTTTCACTGCAATCACGACATGACCGTTTGCGGCAATTTTGACAATGGAATAGCTTCGTTGCTCACGCACACCTGCAATCACGACAGTCACTAAAATGCTTTGTCCGGCACGAAAAGCGTCAGCACGAAAATTATGATTCGGCTGCAACTCAATTTGATAAAAATCGGAACTGAGCATTTGTACATCAACACTGCTGGCTTTGACTTTTTTCCAGGCCCATACCGGATTGATTTTTTCAGCAATAAAATCGACAAAATCTTCTCGAATCCATTGCGGCTGATATTGCATCACATGACTCATATGACGTTCCTCTTTTATTGCTGGCTATTTATTTGAGTGAACGGTTGTTCTTATAGTGAACACCTGTACACTATAAGGGTTTTTCAATTCAGTCAACACCTGTTCACTGACATTCGTCGTTTATTTTGTTTTTTTTTGATAGACTTCATGCAGAATTTTTTTAGAGTAGTCGAATGTCGATACGGGATGAGCGTAAACAGCAGAGCCGCCAAGCACTTTTAGATGCCGCGCTGGCTTTAAGCACGTCTGGGCGTTCTTTTAGCAGCATCAGTTTGCGTGAAATCGCACGTCATGTCGGCTTGGTGCCGACGGCGTTCTATCGTCATTTTCAGGACATGAACGAGCTGGGACTGGAACTGGTCGATCAGGTTGCCATGCATTTAAAAGGCATTTTGCATCAGCTGGGACAGGCCTATATCTATCAACCGAATACCAAAACCGAAATCAGCCTGGACCTGTTTTTTCAGGCGGTTGAACATCATCCTGAACCTTGGGTTTTTATGATTGCCGAGCGTTGGGGTGGCTCAGAAGTGATCCGCCATGCCATTGCACGGGAAATTAATTTTTTAATTGAAGACCTAGCCAACGATTTAGGTCAAGTTAAGACCATGCAGCACATTGGTAATGCCCAAGACCTGCAAGTATTTTCCAATATTTTAATTAACTTGTCTTTTACCTGGGCCATGACCTGGATGGACATTTGCCGGAAATTTCAGGGTCCGGAACGGTCAACACAGCAAAACCAGTTTAAGCTGCAAACCATGACTCAAGTGCATTTGATTTTCCGTGGCATCTCCAGCTGGGACCCATCCAAAGATTCTGCCTCTTCATAATTGAAGACTAGCCGATATAAAAAAACCGCCATGATGGCGGTTTTTTAGAGCCTGTTGCTTATTTGGCTTTACGCTCTTTTTCGACCAGGTAGCTGATCACTTGCGTCACTTTGGCATCTTCGCCTTGTACCACATATTTACCATTGACCACGACCGCAGGCACACCGCTCAATTGATATTGCTGTGCCAACTGTTTGGCTTGCGCTATTTTTGAAGTAATAGCAAATGAATTAAACATGCTGTTGAATTTGGCTTCAGGCACGCCATATTTTACAAAGAACTTGGCCTGGGAGTTTTGATCAAAAATCTGCTGGCCACCCGCATGAATGGCATGGAATAAAGGCAGGTGAGTTTTCTTGCGTACCCCTAATGCTTCAGACACGAAGTAGCCACGTGCTCCCTGTTCCCACACCGGATTCATGGCAGCCGGAGTACGGACAAAGTTGACATCTTTAGGCATTTTTTTCAGCCAGGTCTGCATATGTGGCTCTAAGCGATAGCAGTGCGGGCAGCCATACCAGAAGAATTCGCGCACTTCAATTTTTCCAGGTACCTGAACTTTACCCGGGTTAGCCACCACGGTGTAATCTTTACCTGCAACAAAATTTGCTGCCATTGCAGTGCCGGATAAGGCAAAAATAGCCGTCGCTACGCTACCTAAAAGAAATTTTTTCATTGACCTTATTGTCCTCTAAATCATTATGCTTAATTTATGCGATCACTATAAATCAATTATGCCGATTTCGTTTTCATTCTGTGAACTTTTTTACGGCATTTATCGCTTTTTTTAGAATTAACGCTACACTAAGCTTCTGTAACTTTTTTAAATTATAACGACTTGATTAAGGTGATACCGATGTCGCAATTGAATGTTGATCCACAAGAAATTGCCAAATTTGAAGCATTCGCTGCCATATGGTGGGATCAGCATTCTGAGTTCCGCCCCTTGCATATGATCAATCCGCTGCGTTTAAACTGGATTGATGAGCATGCCGGCGGTCTCAGCGGTAAAAAAGTGCTCGATGTCGGTTGCGGTGGCGGTATTCTGTCGGAAAGCATGGCGCGTCGTGGCGCCGATGTTTTGGGCATCGACATGGGTGAAGCACCGTTAAATGTGGCACGCATTCATGCCGAACAGGAAGGCGTACAGAATATTCAATATCGCCAGGTTCCAGTAGAGCAGTTGGCACAAGAACAGGCTGGACAATATGACGTGGTCACCTGTATGGAAATGCTGGAACATGTGCCCGATCCGGCATCGATTATCCAGGCCTGCCAGACCTTGGTCAAACCGGGTGGTCACGTATTCTTCTCGACCATTAACCGTAATCCGAAATCCTATCTGTTTGCCATTATTGGTGCAGAATACGTCCTGCGTATGTTGGCCAAAGGCACACATGATTACAGCAAGTTTATTAAACCTTCCGAGCTGGCACATGATATCCGTGCGGCAAATCTGAAATTGAAAGACATGACCGGTCTGCATTACAACCCGCTTACCAAACGTTACTGGCTGGCACCGAATGTCGATGTGAACTACATGGTTCACACGGTAAAAGAAGGTGCCTGATGAAAGCTGTACTGTTTGACCTGGATGGCACCCTGATTGATACCGCGGCCGACTTCATTCGCATTATTCAGGACATGTGCCGCGATAAACCCTGTGACATCGTGGCGGCTGATTTAATTCGTACCCAGGTGTCTGAAGGCGCACGCGCCATGGTGAAACTGGTCTATCCGGAACTGGAAGTGGATGATCCTGTGTTCCTTGCACATCGCCAGCGCTTTTTAGACCTGTACGGTGAAGATATTGCGGTAGAGACCAACCTGTTTGAAGGCATGTATCCCTTGCTGGAGCAACTGGAAAGTCAGAATATTCCCTGGGGGATTGTCACCAACAAGCCACGCTGGCTCAGTGAATCCTTGCTTCAGGCACTGAATTTGACTGAACGCTGTGCGGTTCTGATTTGCCCGGAAGATGTCAGCAAGACCAAGCCCGATCCGGAACCAATGTATCTGGCGGCTAGGCAAATTCAGGTCAGAGCTGAAGACTGCATTTATGTCGGTGACCATCCACGTGACATCGATGCGGGCCGCAATGCCCATATGTACACCATCCTGGCGGGCTATGGCTATTTACCATTGCAACACAAAGATGACTTAACAGCATGGCAGGCGGATTGTATAGTGAAGACAGTTGCAGAATTACATCAAGTGATTAATCAACTAGTCGGCGTAAAACAAGATCATCATTCACTCATTTCATAACGACATAACAATATAAACGAGGAGGTATGCAATGAAATATTCAGAATATCAGCCTCGCCCCGATCTGTTAAAAGATCGCATTATCCTGATTACAGGTGCGGGCGATGGTATTGGCCGTGCGGCTGCAATAAGCTATGCCCTGCATGGTGCCACTGTAGTGCTGCATGGACGTACCCTAAACAAGCTTGAAGTCATTTATGATGAAATTGAAAGCCTGGGTGCGCCACAACCGGCTATTCTGCCTTTGCAGCTCTCCAGCGCCTCTCCTCGTGACTATGAATTGCTAGTCGATACTTTAACGCAACAGTTCGGCCGCCTGGACGGCATTTTGCACAATGCCGGAATTCTGGGAGAACGTACCGAACTGGCGCATTACCCGGTGGATACCTGGGATGATGTGATGGCGGTGAATTTGCGTGCGCCTTTTATTTTGACCCAGGAACTGCTGCCCTTGCTTGCAAAATCTGAACATGCTTCTGTAGTCTTTGCCAGTTCCGGTGTCGGTCGTGAAGCACGCGAACGTTGGGGAGCCTATTCGGTCTCCAAAATCGCCATTGAAGCAGTGAACCAGATTTTTGCCAAGGAAAATGTCTATCCGAATGTGCGTTTTAACTGCATCAATCCGGGTGCCACCCGTACCGCCATGCGTGCCAAGGCTTATCCTGAGGAAGATCCAAAAACCTTGCCAACACCGGAAAGCATTATGCCGGCTTACCTGTATTTAATGGGAGATGACAGCCTGCATTTGAATGGTCAAAGCATTGATGCCCAAGACTGATCTGTAAAGATGAAAAGGGAGCGAATACCGCTCCTTTTTTATTACAGATGCAAACTGATTAAAAAAACTGAAAAAGCAGATTTTGAGTATTCCAAACATTAAACCGAATTTTCAAATAAATTTTACAAAAATATTCGTTTTTATAAATCATAACAATACCGCTATGCTGAACAGCATGAAAAAACCTTCAACATGAGGACGTGCAACATGGCAGACCAAAAACGTAAAATTGAAACAATTCGTGGTATTGAAAAACTACAGCTTTCAAATACCTTGATCATCGGTCTGGAGGATGCCAAACAGGCAGAAGCCATTGCTGAGGCAGTCAACTCGCTACAAGGCCTGGTTGAACAATGGAACTAAAAGTAAAAGGTATTGAGCAGTCAAACCAGATCAGGTGTGCAGCCAGTTTCTGAGAACATTTTTGAATGAATAAGCGTGATCTCAAAAATTTGATACAAAGTTTTCATCAACACAAAGTTTTTTAGTATTTAATAGCCCTATAAAATTGCTGAAGATTTTTAAATGATGAGATATTTTTCCAGTAATATCCTTATTATCTCTGCATTTTTTAAGAAATGAGTGATTTATCTTCACAGTTTCTCTGCAATTTTTGCGTACATTAGCATCAATGAAATTAATACTTTTTTTATGAGGGTTCAACATGAAAAAGATTTTGACAATTCTGGCAATTTCTTTCAGTGCATTGATGGCAAACAGTATCACTACTGCTGCACCTCATGAAAAACATGATAATCGTGGCTGGGATCAATCCGATCATCCAAAATTCAATAAAGGCCGTGATTTTCGTGAAGATGATAATGACATGCAGGACAAACGCCGTATGCGTGAAGAACGCGGATTCAAGCGTCTCCAACAGCATAAATGGCAACCGGGATATGTGATGCCGCAGCACTATCGTGGCAATGGCTACAAGGTTGACTATAAAAGCCATGACCTACCCAAACCGTCGCGTAACCAGCAATGGTACAAAATCAACAATGACTATATTTTAGTGGATACAGACAGCAATAATATTGTACGTATTCAAGGTTTCTAAGCTCCGCTTTTAATTCTCCACGCCCAAACTTGAGTTTGGGCTTTTTTTTACTTTTATGCCCTTATTTTCAAATTCCCCTTTTTTAACGCTATAACTTTCAGACCTTTACAATCTTCTTTTTTTCTCCATCAATTTCACAATTCAACTAAGATTCCAACATCGTTTATCTCTACTTTTCCTCTAATTTTGAACCATCGAAAACATCTTCCTAAATGATTCAGGGTGAAAGTAATGAAAAAAGTTCTGACTACAATTGCGCTTTCTTTATCTGCATTGATGGCAACTTCTGCAATGGCCGCACCAGACCATCGTTATGACGATCATCGTTACAACCATGCACCATCACATCAGGACAAGCGTTGGGATAATAATAACCGTTATGACCACAACCGTTACGACAATAAAAAGCTCAACCCAAGTCGTGACTGGCGTGCTGGCCAGAGTTTCCCACGTTTTTACGACTCATCACGTTATAAAGTCAGCGACCGTGAAGCACGCCGCTTACCCAATGCCAATCGTTATCAACAGTGGTATAAAATCAATGGCGACTATGTATTAGTGAATGAACGTACCGACCGTATTGTGCGCATCATCAACTAAAACCGGTTCAAGTTTACTCTTCCCTAAAAAAAACACCTGAACGCCATTCAGGTGTTTTTTTATTTTTTAGCTTCCCCCCCGTCATTTTTTGATTAGAATCAAGGAAAGAAATTTTTTAATTTTGAGATAGGTATGCAAACGAATTCATCTGAAACTTCACAAAGCACAAATTTGCAATATGTGCATTGGTTTCGACATTCTGCGCCCTATATCAATGCTCATCGCAACAAAACCTTTGTCATCATGTTTGATGGCGAAGCGGTACAGCATGAAAATTTCCAGCATATTATTCACGACATTGCCCTGCTGCATTCTTTAGGCATTCGTCTGATTCTGGTGCATGGTGCCCGTTCGCAAATCAACCAGAACCTGAAAACCAGCGGCATTCAAACGCCTTTTCACAATCACCGCCGGATTACCACACGAGAATCCTTAAGCTGCGTCATGAATGCGGTGGGATCTATTCGCCTGCAAATTGAAGCCCTGCTTTCCATGGGACTCGCCAACTCACCCATGTACGGCGCCCGTATTGATGTGATCTCGGGCAATTTTGTCACTGCCAAACCCTATGGCATTCGGGACGGCATCGATTTCCAGCTGACGGGTGAAGTGCGTACCGTCGATACCGACGCCATTCAGAGACATCTGAAAAACCACAATATTGTGTTGCTGGGTCCAACCGGCTATTCCAGTACCGGTGAAGTGTTTAATCTGGTGGCAGAAGAAGTCGCGACTAATACCGCCATTCTGCTAAAAGCCGACAAGCTGATCTTTTTGGGGAAACAGCAAGGTCTGGTCAATGAATTTGGACAATTGCAGCGTGAAATAGCCCCGCATCAGCTGGATCGGCAGATCCTGCAATATCAGGATTCTAACCCGGATATTGCCCTGCAATTGCGCGGTGCCAAAAATGCCTCACTGCAAGGGGTACATCGTGTGCATCTGATTTCTTATACTTACGATGGTGCCTTGCTGGAAGAACTGTTTACCCGTGATGGTGCAGGCACCATGATGACCGATGCCCATTATGAAGATGTACGTACGGCGACCATTCAGGATGTCGGCGGCTTGATGAATCTGCTTCGTCCACTGGAAGCTGAAGGCATTCTGGTGTATCGCTCACGTGAACGATTAGAAAGTGAAATTGAACAGTTTTCAGTGATTGAACGGGATGGTATGATTCTGGCCTGTGCCGCGCTGTATCCTATTCCCACCTCAGCCAATGAAATTAAATCGGCCGAGATTGCCTGTGTCGCGGTCGATCCAACCTATCGCAAATCTAACCGCGGCAGCCAGATTCTGCATTACCTGGAAGACAAGGCCAAAAGTCTGGGCATTCAGCAGCTGTTTGTACTGACCACACGTACTGCACACTGGTTTGTCGAACATGGTTTTGAAGCGGCCAGTGTGGATGACCTGCCCAATGCCCGTCAGGCGCTGTACAACTATCAACGTAATTCTCTGGTCTTTAAAAAGTCACTTTAAGTCACTACAGTCCCATAGTTGAAGTCAATGTATTAGATTCGCGAGTGTGGCAGGGATGCCACACATTCCCCATCACGACAGGATGTCGTGTATGGGGAATAAAGACTTTTGCCTACTTTTGGTCTGTCAAAAGTAGGGTTTAGCCTACACAGAACCACTTAAACTTTTAAAGAAAAGACAAGGCTATGAAAAATATAAATATCAAATATTTAAAGATAACAAATCATCATGCTGGTTCAGTATTAAAATAAAATTCAAATTATGGGACAGCAGTGCACTTGAAGTGGCTTTTTTTATGCCTGCTATAGCTTTATTTTTTATATCTTTATCTATGCTTTTACGAAATTTTTGACGATTTTCTTATGCTGTATTTAAATAACGTTATACTTACATAAGATTTAGAATTTAAATTATTTAATATCAATAATTTAATTAAATAAAACTGGATATTGAATTGTCCTGATAAATCACATTTCTGCATAAGTTTTTCTTTTTTTTATTTATCTTTTTTCCTCATTAGAAATTTATCTTTTCTTATTTTTTTCGAAAAAGAAAAGGCTTTAGCGTATGTGTTCAATATTCAACACTTCCTTATTGCGGAGCACACATACATGAGCGCCATTCAAGCAAAATTCTGGGCGAAATCACTGGTCCTTTCTTCAGTAGTTGCTGGCGCAATGATGATGTCAGGTTGCGGAAAAAAAGAAGCTGAAACGGTCACGTTAAATATCGGTTTCCAAAAATATGGCTTGTTACCGATTATTAAAGAACGCGGCACTTTAGAAACGGCACTAAAAGACCAGGGCGTCAATGTGAAATGGGTGGAATTCCCAGCCGGTCCTCAACTGCTTGAAGGCTTGAATGTCGGCAGTGTTGTATTAGGCGAAGCAGGTGAAGCCCCGCCAATTTTCGCGCAGGCCGCCAATTCGAATCTGGTTTATATCGCCAACCAGCCGGCAGCGCCTAAAGCTGAAGCCCTGATTGTACAAAAAGATTCAGCCATTCACAGCATCCAGGATTTAAAAGGCAAACGTGTTGCCCTCAATAAAGGCTCAAATGTTCATTATCTCCTGTTAAAAGTGTTAGAAGCCAACAAGCTGACCCTGGAGGACATTCAGGTGGTGTACTTGCCGCCTTCGGACGCACGCGCTGCCTTTGAACGGGGTGCGGTCGATGCCTGGGTAATTTGGGATCCATTCTTTGCTGCTGCAGAAAAGCAGATTGGTGCCCGTGTCATTGCCACCGGTGAAAATCTGGTCAGTAACCATCAGTTCTATCTGGCTGACCGCAAATTTGCCGAGCAGCATCCGGATGTGCTGAAAGCGGTCGTGAATGAACTCAACACCACCACCCAATGGGTATCCCAGCATCAGGACGAAGCCGCCAAGCTGCTGGAAAAACCAACAGGACTTTCTAACGAAATCCTGAAAACCTCCATTTCCCGCATGGGCTTTGGGGTACAGCCGATTTCTGCTGAAGTGGTGCAAAAGCAGCAATATGTTGCCGATGCCTTTTATAACCAGAAACTGATTCCAAACAAACTCAATATTCAAGCCGCAATTTTAGCGAAGTAAAGCATAGATAAAACTTAGGGGATTTAACATGACTCAGCATCAGCCACATCACAAAGCAAACACATGGTTCAAAACCTCCAGTCATGGCATGAATGCCCTATTGGTTGCTTGCGCGATGTTGGGTTCAAGCGCCGCCTGGGCTGTGGATCCTTCAGTAAAACAGCTACGCGTCGGTTATCAAAAATCTTCCGTCAATCTGGTGATTGCACAGCAACAAAAGCTGTTTGAACAGGAATTTCCTAATGCAAAAATCACTTGGAATGAATTTCCAGGTGGTCCGCAAATCTTAGAAGCCCTGGCGGTCGGTTCGATTGATATCGGTGCCACAGGGGATACGCCGCCTGTGTACGCTCAGGCAGGCAACAAGCCACTGCATTATTTTGCGTATGAAACGGCAAAACCTTTGGCTTCTGCCATTTTGGTGCCAAGCAACTCCAAAATTACCCAGCTCCACCAGTTGAAGGGTAAACGTATTGGGGTGCATCGCGGTTCAAGCTCGCATTATTTATTGGTGCAGGCGGTACGCAAAGCTGGTTTGCAATGGACAGATGTTCAACCGATCTGGCTCAGCCCGGCTGATGCCCGAGCAGCGTTCCAGAAAGGCGCGATTGATGCCTGGGCCATTTGGGATCCGTACTATGCTGCGGCACAACTGGAAGATAAAGCCAAGGTGCTGGCTTCAGGTAAAGGCTTAAGCCCAAATTACACCTTCTATCTGGCTTCAAATAATTTGGTTAAGAATCATCCCCAGGCACTCAAAGGCATTATCAAGCAAGTGAACGTTGCAGATAAATGGGTACAAAACAATAAAGCCGCTACCGCAAGCCTGTTTGCGAAAAGCACAGGTCTGAAACCGGTGGTCAGCCAGACTTTTATCCAGCGCCGTCCGAACCCGTCTGGTGCTGCTCTGCTCAACAAAAAAGTGATTGCCGATCAGCAAGAACTGGCCAACCGTTTTAGCGAACTCAAGATCATCCCAAAATCTATCAATATTCAGCAAGCCGTTTGGGCAGGCAAATAATCTAAGGATCAATACAATGAAAATTTTCTGGTTTATTCCTACGCATGGTGACAGTCGTTATTTAGGCACAAGCAAAGGCGCCCGTCAGGTCGATCATGCTTATATGAAACAGATTGCGGTCGCGGTAGATAACCTGGGGTATGAAGGCGTACTGATTCCAACCGGCCGTTCATGTGAAGATCCATGGATTACCGCCGCCAGCCTGATCGATGCCACCAAAAACCTGAAATTCCTGGTGGCATTACGTCCAGGCGTGACCACACCTGCACTGGCTGCACGTATGGCAGCAACCTTTGACCGTTTGTCTGGCGGTCGCGTTCGGCTGAACCTGGTCACCGGTGGTGATGAGCAAGAGCTGAAAGGTGACGGCGTGTATGAAGATCACGCGACGCGCTATAAAACTGCGGCTGAATACACCACCATCTGGCGTGAAATTTTAAAACGTTCACATACTGGTGAAAGCTTCACTTTCCACGGTGAACATTTAAGTGTCGATGATGCAAAACTGCTTTATCCACCAGTACAGCAGCCTTATCCACCGCTTTGGTTTGGCGGCTCTTCCGATGCAGCCGTGGAATTGGCCACCGACCAGGTCGATACTTACCTGACTTGGGGTGAACCACCGGCAGCCGTAAAAGAAAAAATTGAAAATGTCAGAGCCAAAGCTGCGGCTAAAGGCCGTAGTTTAAGTTACGGTATCCGTTTACACGTGATTGTGCGTGAAACCAATGCACAGGCATGGGCTGCTGCTGAAGAGCTGATTCAATACGTGGATGATGCAACCATTGCCGCTGCACAACAAAAATTCAAGCAGATGGATTCCGTCGGCCAACGCCGTATGGCTGAACTGCACAACGGTGACCGTACTAAACTTGAAGTATCTCCAAACCTTTGGGCAGGCGTAGGCCTGGTTCGTGGCGGTGCAGGTACGGCACTGGTGGGGGACCCTGAAACTGTGGCTGCACGCATTCAGGAATATGCCGATTTAGGCATTGATACCTTTATTTTCTCAGGCTACCCGCATCTGGAAGAATCCATCCGTTTTGCCGAACTGGTATTCCCGTTGTTGCCTTTAGAAACCCGTAAAAAACTGGCTCAACCGAACTTGACTGGTCCTTTTGGCGAAATTGTGGCAAATAACTATGTTGCTGATGAGGCCAAGAAGGAAGTGAAACATCAGGAGCCGGCTTAATGAGCAAAAGCATTTCTACGGAAGCCTTGGCCAAACCCAAGGTTTCACGTGGAACACCATTTGGGCAGCGTTTGCTGCCCTGGCTGTTCCCGATTGCCCTGATTCTGGTCTGGCAAATTGCCTCCAGTACCGGGCAGTTAGAAAGCCGCATTTTACCTGCACCGACGGCGGTCGTGGCTGCATTCTGGCAGCTGCTGGTCAGTGGTGAACTCTGGCAACACGTCAAAGTCAGTGCCGGACGAGCCCTGCTCGGTTTATTGGTTGGTGGCGGTTTAGGTTTACTGCTCGGCCTGCTGAATGGTTCTTCCAAGACGGCATCCACCCTGCTGGATACCACCTTACAGATGATCCGTAATATCCCGGCTTTGGCACTCATTCCTTTGGTGATTTTATGGTTCGGAATTGATGAATCCGCCAAGCTGTTTCTGGTCGCTGTCGGGGTATTCTTCCCACTTTATATTAATACCTATCATGGCATTCGTTCAGTCGATCCGCAGCTGATCGAGATGGGCAAAAGTTACGGTTTAACGCGCTGGCAGTTGTATAAAGAAATTATTTTACCGGGTGCGATGCCTTCGATTCTGGTCGGTTTACGTTTTGCACTGGGTCTGGTCTGGGTGCTGCTGATTGTGGCCGAAACCATTTCTGCACAATCCGGGATTGGTTACATGACCATGAATGCACGTGAGTTTTTACAGACTGATGTGGTCCTGGTAGGAATTTTACTGTATGCCCTGCTGGGTAAACTGGCTGATGTACTGGCTGTCGCTTTAGAAAAATACCTGCTCCGTTGGCATGCTGGCTATCAAAAATAAGGAATAAGACATGACTGATTTAAGCATCGGGCGTCATGCATCTGAAGAACGCCCAATACCGCAACAACCTGACCATACCGATATCAATCCTCATGCTGTAGTCGGTGCAGAAATTCTGATTGAACAGCTGCACAAATTCTATGCTGAAGTCAAAGTTCTGGAAGATCTGGACCTGCACATTCAGCCAGGTGAATTCCTGGCCATTGTCGGACGCAGTGGCTGCGGTAAAAGTACCCTGCTGCGTCTGATTGCCGATCTGGAACAGCCGAGCTATGGTGAAATCAAGTTTAAATCGGCGCGTCATATTCGCGAAGGCATCACCAGCGATGACATTCGGGTCATGTTCCAGGACCCGCGACTGTTGCCATGGCGGAGTATTGAGCAGAATGTACAGCTGGGTTTACCTAAACACCAGCAAGACAATGCTTCTGCCCTGCTAGAAAAAGTCGGCTTGAAAGACAAAGCGGGCTTGTGGCCATCGCAGCTTTCAGGGGGGCAGCGTCAGCGTACGGCACTGGCCCGGGCCTTATCGCATAAACCCCGTATCTTGCTACTGGATGAGCCCTTAGGAGCACTGGATGCACTCACCCGTCTGGACATGCAGAACCTGATTGAAAAACTCTGGACCGAACAGGGTTTTACCGCAATTCTGGTAACCCATGATGTCAGCGAAGCCGTGCAGCTGGCCGACCGGATTATCCTGTTAGATAAGGGACACATTGCCCAGCAGTTTAAAGTGGATTTGCCTCGACCACGTCAAAAAGATTACGCCTTTAATGAACTCGAGCAACAAGTATTAAATGCCGTACTGGCGACCTGATTTTTATTTTTGAATCAGGATTTAAAATAAGCGCTTATCAATCCGGAGTTGATTGGCGCTGATCTCAAGATGATGTAAAGGCAAGATAAACAGATTCTTTAATTTTATTTAATGATGGCTCTTCCCCTCACATATTGCACCACCTGCCTGGCCTCAATATTTTAATTTGTAATCTGACTGAAATACTGGAGAATATGCATCGGGTACTAAACAGCCATCTTTCTACCTCAATTTTTTACTTTTTTGAATTTATCGTAATTTCATAGCTCATCTACAAAATAAATCATCATTATTCATAAAATTAAAACTTTTGCTTATGCACAAATCTGACGATTTGCCGTACAATTTATGTTTCCCCTTTAATTTTTTAAATTTGCCAATGGAACAAAAAAAGAGTACACAAAAAAGACATCAATTGCTGAATGCTGCACTCGATGTATTTTCCCTTTACGGTTTTAATGGGGCAAGCTTAGACGAGATTGCTCAAATTGCTGAAATGCATAAATCAAATATTTTCTATTATTATGAAAATAAAGAAGCGTTATATGTAGAAGTGCTCACTACCGTTCTACAGAAATGGCTTGCGCCACTGCAAATGCTGGAATCAGAGCTAGAGCCTGAAGAAGCCATCACCAATTATTTATTGCAAAAAATTGAAGTATCGCGTACTCAACCGAAAGCATCCCGTCTGTTTGCATTGGAAGTGATTCAAGGTGCTCCGCATATTTTGCCAATTCTAAAAGGTCCTTTAAAGAAACTGTTCAAGCGCAAGGCTAAAGTGATTAGCACATGGCAAGAACAGGGGAAAATTGCCAAAGAAATTGACCCTGAACTGCTGATTTTGAATATTTGGGCATTGACCCAGAACTATGCCGATTTTGCTGTCCAGATGGAAATGGTCACCGGCAAAACCTTACGCAATCGCAGTATGCAACAACGTTGTATTCACCATACGGTACACATGATGTTATATGGCGTCATTCCCCGTCCATAACTCTTAAATTATCGTCAACGATAGTTTTGGCATACGACCATAGTTTTCTATGGTCGCCGAATTGCCACTTTCACTGTTCTTCTTTTATCGTTTGATATAATTTTGATAGCTTTTGCGCACCCAACAATAAATTTTCTTCCCAATCCAGATGCGCAGTTTCATTCGCCCCATCGGTAATATATTTCACTGAAACAAATCTTACCCCCAGTTTTTTACACACTTTGGCCATGGCATAGCCTTCCATATCGACCAGATGGCATGGCACTTTAGGCAGGCCTGTTTCAAAGCTATCCCCCGTTCCACAGATGCCTTGAGGCAAATGCTGAAAATAGGACTGTAAATGAATTTCTGCCGGATGGTCCTCATCCATAGGGGTCACCCCGACTGCAAAACCGAGCGGAGAGACATCCATATCCCGTTGCACAAAGGTTGTGACTTCCACCAGTTCATGCGCATTAAAATGTGAACTTCCCGCCGTACCCAAATTCAGTAAGGTCTTGCAACCGGTCTTGTGAATCACCTCAAAGGCTTTAAAGGCCGCATTGACTTTGCCAATACCGCTGTAATGGACTTCGATGCCTGCCTGCTCAAACAGACCTTTAGATTCACTGGGCAAGGCCATAATTAAAGCCAGATCAGACATAGCAAAACCTTCGTAACGTGCAAATTTAAAGTTGTGCACATTAGAAAAGAATTACCCAGCAAGTGCAAATTTAAAATCGTGAGCATGCTAGCGTGCAAAAATTTAATAGCCCGCATTCACTTGAATATTTAAATTTATTTTTCTTGGCATCACCAAGTTTAAAATCATTCCATGCCAGGAATCTGCTGTACGCATTTTTTTTTACATCCTATTTTTGCAAGAAATTTAATATTTTTTTGTATGAAAACACAACAACAAGACGAAAGCGTAAGATTATGGCAATATATAGCCCTGATAATTTTTCACTTATTGATTCGCCCATGAAGCTGCTCCGCCTGAATGCTTTAGCGCCCAATTTTCAATTGCCAAAAACGGCCGTAACCATTGGTAATTTTGACGGTGTACATTTAGGCCATCAGGCGATGATTAGCCAGTTAAAACAGCTGGCAGCCGCAGAAAATCTAAAAACCCTGGTGATGATTTTCGAGCCGCAACCTCTGGAATTTTTTAAGGGTTATGACGCTCCTCCACGCATCACTTCACTGCGTGAAAAAGTGGAATATCTGACCGAACTGGGCGTGGACTACATTGCCGTTGCAAAATTTGATAACCATTTCCGCAGTCTCAATGCAGAAAACTTTGCTGAACTGTTAAAACTCAAACTGAATGCCCACAGCCTGGCATTGGGCGATGACTTCCACTTTGGCAAAAACCGTCAGGGCAATAGTGAATTTTTAAGAGCCTATGGTTTTCAGGTCACCAACTTAACCACGGTTGCACTGGATGGTGAACGCGTCAGTTCGACCCGTATTCGTCAGACCCTGCAAGCAGGCGATTTAGCCCTGGCTGCCAAATTACTCGGCCGTCCCTATAGCATTACCGGTCGGGTACAATACGGTGACCAGATTGGACGAACCCTTGATTTTCCAACCATTAATGTTGCTTTAAATCGTCATAAACCTTGTCTAAACGGGATTTACGGCGTCGAAGTAGTATGTGAAACCCTATCGTTAAAAGATAAAGTGAAGGCTGACAATCCTGAAAAATCAGGCATTGCAGGCTATGAACCTACTGCCCTGTTCGGTGCCGGACATGTCGGCACACGACCGGCCATCAAACAAGTCCATCCAGAATGGCGATTAGAAGTACATTTTCCTGATGTTTCTGCTAATCTGTATGGCCTGTTAATGCGGGTGACATTCTTGCACTATTTACATGGCGAAAAGGACTACCCTTCGCTTGAAGCATTAAAAGCCGGAATTGATGACGATGTTGAGAAACTGCTTGAGTTTCGACAAAACACGCCCCATTTTCCCTTTTAAATCCCAGATTTTTTATTGTAAAACGCGTCAGCCCAAGGCTGATTAAATTGGAAGACAACTTGCATGAGCGATAAGCAAACTCCTGAAAATGCAGTGGATTATAAAGCCACGCTAAACCTCCCAGGTACTGAATTTGCAATGAAAGCAAATCTGGCAGTACGTGAAGCAAAATGGTTAGAAGAGTGGTATGCCGACAACATTTATCAGCAGATTCGTGCATCGCGTATTGGCAAGAAAAAATATGTGCTTCATGACGGCCCTCCGTACGCCAACGGTCAAATCCATTTAGGTCACGCAGTCAATAAGGTTTTAAAAGACATCATCATCAAAAGCCGCGTGATGGATGGCTATGATGCCCCTTATGTGCCGGGTTGGGACTGTCACGGTCTGCCAATCGAACTGAAAGTTGAAGAAAAAGTCGGTAAGGTCGGCGTGAAAGTCGATGCCGCAACTTTCCGCAAGCACTGCCGTGAATATGCCTACACCCAGGTTGAATTACAGAAAAAAGACTTCGTGCGTATGGGCGTGTTCGGTGACTGGGACAATCCATATCTCACCATGAACTTCAAGCAAGAAGCCGACATCGTGCGTTCATTAGGTGCAATTGCCAAAGCCGGTCATATCGAACCGGGTTTAAAACCGGTGAACTGGTGTCTGGACTGTGGTTCGGCATTGGCAGAAGCTGAAGTTGAATATGAAGATAAAAAATCGGATGCGATTGATGTCGGTTTCAGCGTGGTTGACTTGGCAGACCTGTCTGCACGTTTAGGCGTTCAAGTGACTGACCGCACCGACATCGTGATCTGGACCACAACACCTTGGACATTGCCTGCCAACCAGGCGGTTGCCCTGCATGCTGAAATTGAATATCAATTGGTCAAAGCACGTGGTGAAGATAAAGAAGCTCAAAACTTTATCCTGGCGAAAGATCTGGTTGAATCTGCTACTGAACGTTATGGCTTTACAACCGTTGAAGTGATTGCCGATTTTGCAGGTAGTAAACTTGAGAATCTGGTCCTGCAACATCCATTAATCGCTGATCGTCAAGTACCGGTGATTTTGGGTGAACACGTCATTGCCACCAGCGGTACCGGTGCAGTACATACGGCGCCTGGCCACGGTGTGGACGACTATAAAGTTGGCTTGCAATATAACCTGAAAGTTGACAATCCAGTCGGTGGTAATGGTGTTTACCTGCCAACTTCCCCTATTTTTGCCGGCGAACACATTTATAAAGCCAATCCCAAAATCATTGAAGCATTAAGTGAAGCGGGCAAACTTTGGGCACATCACCCAATCAAGCACAGCTACCCGCACTGCTGGCGCCATAAAACCCCGATTATCTTCCGTGCAACACCGCAATGGTTCATCAGCATGGATGCCAAAGGTTTACGCCAAGGCGCATTGAACGCGATTGAAAATGAAATCAGCTTCGTGCCGGATTGGGGTAAAAACCGTATTCAGGCGATGATTGAAGGCCGTCCGGACTGGTGTATCTCACGTCAACGTACCTGGGGCGTGCCAATTCCATTCTTTGTACACAAAGACACCAACGAATTGCATCCACGTACACCTGAACTGATTGAAGAAGTTGCAAAACTGATCGAACAGGAAGGCATTGATGGCTGGTACAACCGTGAAGCGAAAGACTTTATTGGTACAGATGCAGAACACTACAATGCGGTACGCGATACGCTGGACGTGTGGTTCGACTCGGGTACAACCCACTACGCCGTACTTCGTGAACGTGAAGAACTGCAAGACCCTGCGGATTTGTACCTGGAAGGTTCAGACCAGCACCGTGGCTGGTTCCAGTCTTCATTGCTGACTTCAATTGCGATTAACGAACGCGCACCGTACAAAGGCTTGTTGACACACGGCTTCGTGGTCGATGAAAAAGGCCGCAAGATGTCGAAGTCGTTGGGTAACATCATCACCCCACAAGACATCATTAAAGACATGGGTGCAGACGGCTTACGCTTCTGGATCGCATCTGCGGATTACCGTTATGAAATGACGGCTGGTAAGGAAATCTTTAGCCGTGCTTCGGACGGTTACCGCCGTATCCGTAATACCTTGCGTTTCTTGCTGGCAAACCTGAACGGCTTCCAGCCTGCAACCGATGCTTTGCAAGTCGATCAATTGATTGCCTTGGATCAATACATCCTGCAACGCGCAAGCGACGTACAAAAAACCATTCAGCAAGCTTATGAAGATATGAACTTCCATATCGTCACGAACGCGCTGACCAACTTCTGTATTAACGACCTGGGTGGTTTCTATCTCGACATCATCAAAGACCGTCAATACACAACCAAGGCAGATTCACAGGCACGTCATTCTGCCCAAACTGCGCTGTATCACCTGGTCCAGGCCTTTGTACGCTGGATGGCGCCAATCTTGAGCTTTACCGCACAAGAAGCTTGGCCTTTAATTCCAGGTCAAAGCGAGAAATACGTATTCACCGCGGAATGGTATGACATTCCGGTGGCTTCAACTGCGAACCTGGTTTCAGAAGCCGACTGGCAGACTTTAATTAGCGTTAAGTCTGCGGTGAACAAGCAAATTGAAGCAGCGCGTAATGCCAAACTGATTGGTTCTAACCTGTCTGCCAAAGTTGAACTGTGGGCCAATGCCGAATTGAAAGCGGTACTGGATCAGTTAAACGATGAACTTCGTTTTGTCCTGATTACTTCACAAGTGGCAGTAAATGCCTTTGATGAAGCACAAGGCGAAGCAAGCGATCTGGAAGGTTTACGTGTGAAAGTTTCAGCGGCCGATGGTGAAAAATGTGCACGCTGCTGGCATGTCTTGCCTGATGTGAATACACATCATGAACATCCAGGTCTTTGTTCTCGTTGTATTATTAACCTTCCTACAGGTCAAGGCGAAGAGAGAAAGTATGCCTAATCCGCAAAATAAAAAGGGCTTATTTCAGTTCTACCCGCACAATCTTGTGTGGGTCGGATTATCCATTGTGGCGATTATTCTGGATCAATGGACCAAATGGTTTGCAACGACCCATCTGAACTATGCAGATCCGGTCCCTGTACTGCCCTTTTTAAACTGGACATTGCTACATAACTATGGCGCAGCCTTTAGTTTCTTGTCCGATGCCGGTGGATGGCAACGTTATTTCTTTACTTCACTGGCAGCATTAGTGTCTGTGATTTTTGTATTTTGGCTGATGCGGATGCCAAAAAAGATCGTGATTTTACCCATGGCGATTGCCCTGATTTTAGGTGGCGCCATCGGTAACCTGATTGACCGTGTAACTTTGGGTTATGTGGTCGATTTTATTCACGTTTATTACAACAACAGCCACTTTCCTGCTTTTAATATTGCCGATAGTGCCATTACCGTAGGCACGATCTTGCTCCTGATCGATACGTTTTTCCTGGAAAAACACCGTATTCAACGTGCGGAAGCGCAACAAAATGACTGAAATTATTAATCCGAATGAAGAAACCCGAATTGCAGCAGGCTCTAAAGTTGAGCTGCATTTTTCGGTCGCTATTGAAAATGGCGTGGAAATTGACAACACCCGCAGCCGTGAAACGCCTGTCAGCCTGGTAATGGGTGATGGCAGTTTGTTGCCAGGCTTCGAAAAAGCCCTGTTTGGTCTACGTGCTGGGGACCGTCGTACCGTGAGTCTTCCTCCTGAAGAGGCTTTTGGTCCATGGAATCCTGAAAACGTACAAAAGTTTGACACGGTTAAATTCGAACAGACACCTGTTGTGGGTCATATGATTGAGTTTGAAGATAAAGCCAAGCAAAGCCTGTTTGGTGTGGTGAAATCGGTCGGTGAAGACATTACCGAAATTGACTTTAACCACCCGCTTGCCGGTAAGGATATTACTTTTGAAGTGGAAATCTTTAAAGTAACGCCTGCGGGTCAGCAAGGCATTAAAATTATGTAAGGTTTCAGCCCTATACCTTTAAAAGCTCCTTCGGGAGCTTTTTATTTTCTGTTTTTTATACAAGGATTGGAAGATACAAATCCCTAATATTCAATAAATAACATTCATAATAAGTTAAAGACGAAAATTCAAAAAACCAGGGATCATACATGAAAATATATATTGTCGTGGGTAGCGTGCGTGAAGGCCGGACTGCCATTAAAGTGGCACGCTGGGTAAAACGCAGTATCGATCAGGCCAATTTTAGTACCGTTCAGGCCGAACTGGTCGATTTAAAAGAATGGAATCTGCCGATTTTTGCCGGTAGCCATCCGCCTATAACAGGCATTTATGATCAACCCAAACAACAAGACTGGGCAGATAAAGTGGCTTCGGGCGATGCCTTTATTTTTATCAGTCCTGAATATAATCATGGCTACAGTCCGGCGCTTAAAAATGCACTCGATTACGTCGGTAAAGAATGGCAAGGCAAACCGGCTGCCTATATTGGCTACGGTGCAACCAATGGCTCCCGTTCCATAGACCAGATTCGCCAGGTGGGCACACAACTCGGTTTAATCGACAGTAATGCGGTCATTGAAATTCGCGATATTTTTTCACGTAATAAAACCGAAGAATTTGAACCAAATGAGTTTGACCAGAAGACCTTAAAGGACGTGCTGAATAAACTGATTCAATACGTAAGTTCTTGATGTGTTGGAAAACGTTGTACGTTTAAGCTTACAAGATTTGAAGAATATATCTCCTTTTCACACATTATTTTTCACGATATATTTAACTCATACCGAGACAGGAAGTCTCTAAGCTTAAAACTAAAAAGATAAGCGAAAATAACAGCAGGATGCTGCAAGGTACGACAGGAGTTATACCTTAGAATGAATATGAAAAACCCCGACAGGATGTCGGGGTTTTTTCTTTATACATGACTGTGATCTGACTGACCATTTATCGAAAACTTGAACCCAAACGATCAAAATTTACATGAGATGCAAATTTCAAACTCTATAATTACACCCATGCAAAAATGAGGAATCAAAGGAATAATCCTCAGAATTATTCCAGCCATCCTCAACAAAATAATAAAATGGAACGATCAAGACAAGCAGGCCTTTTTTGATGCCATGTACCGGGATGCCCTGTTACTGCAATGGCAGAAAGGTGATGTAGCCATTGTGGATAATATCAAGATCGCCCATTGGCGCATGAATGGCGAACAAGGCAACCGTAAACTGATCCAGATACAGGCCAATGCGTTTAATACAGATGAACATTACGCAGCCTGATTCAGTGCAGTCATGAATATCAATTATTCTAAAAGCCCCATCAGGGGCTTTTGAACTTTATTAAATTTATTTCATAAATCATTTTCAATGACTATAAGTATTTAATAATACTAAAATAAAAAATTGATTTTTTAGCAGGTATTGGATTCATGAGTGTGGCATGGATGCCACACGTTTCCCATCACGACAAGGAAGTCGTGTATGGGAAACAAAAGGTTTTTGGCTACTTTTGACCTTTCAAAAGTAGCGATATTGCCTACGCAAAGGCATCAAAATGAAATCCATCAAATGAGGCTGTGCTGAATTAAAAAAAATTAAGATTGAACATATTTTTGATTTATGAAAGATATCTATTAATCACCTTATTTCGCCGTCATTTTCAGCAGTCTGGCATTGTTACCATCTTCCAGCACCCAAATAGAGCCATCCGGGGCTTCCAGCACATCACGGATACGTTGCTTCATATCCACGCGTTGTACTTCAGTCACAGGTTTCATTGCTGTATCCACCACCACAATGGATTTGGAAGATAGACCGCCAATCAGGGCTTTGTTTTTCCATGCAGGAAATTGGGAACCCTGATAAAAAATCAGGCTGGATGGAGAGATGACGGGTGTCCAGCTGATTTCAGGCGCTTTAAATTCAGGGCGGGTATGATGGTCAGGAATATCTCTGCCATCATAATGATCGCCATTTGAAACCAGCGGATAACCGTAATTTTCACCTTTTACAATCAGGTTCAGTTCATCGCCACCTTTGGGACCCATTTCAACCACCCAAAGTTTGCCTTGTGCATCAAATGCAATGCCTAATGGATTGCGATGTCCCAACGACCAGACCTGTTTTGCAACTTCGCCCTGACTGCTAAACGGATTACCTGCAGCAGGCGTTCCATCCTCATTGAGACGCAATATTTTGCCTAAATTGGATTGCATATTTTGCGCCGGATCAAACTTTTGGCGTTCACCCGAGCTAATCCATAACTTTCCATCCTGACCAAACAGGAGCCGATGGGCATAATGTCCCTGCCCTTGTACTTTAGGTACCTGTTTCCATATGGTTTTTAAATTTTTAACTTGCGGTTGCTGACTATTAGATAAATCTAATTCACCCCGGGCAACGGCAGCACCATAACCGCCCTGTCCTGCTTCGGCATAACTGAAGTAAATGATATGGTTTTGTTCAAATTGTGGATGCAAGGCGATATCGCCCAAACCGCCTTGCCCGCCATAGGCCACTTTAGGTATGCCTTTGACTTCAACTTTTTGTCTGGTTTTGGGGTCAAATAGCTGTAACTTTCCCTTTCGTTCAGTGACCAGTAAACGGCCATCCTTCAGCCCTGTCATGGCCCAGGGTTCATTAAATTCTGCAATGCGCGTCAGTTTATACCTTTGATTGACTGAACCTGAAGAAGGTTTGGAAGATGCAGTTTCTGCGGCTGACTTGGCTGCCGGATTTACAGCATCAGTTTGTGCATTACACGCGGTTAAACCTGCTGTACTGATCAATATGATGGTGCTCAGCATACGCTGTCGGAATATTTTCATTCTGATTATCCTCTGCCATTCAAAGAGCTCACCCGTTTTATTCTAAGTACAATATTGAAAATCACTATTTTTTATTGGTAACAAACTTTCATTTGGTCTGGTGGGTTATGTAAGACATAGCGTACACAAAATGGTTCTATTGGCCTCTATCTCCTTCAAGATAAATTTCTTATTCTGAACTCATCAGGAGACAGGAAGTTTCCCAAACAGAAAACAACAATAATAATGTTTGAGCATCAGGATGTGAGGTACGACAGGAGTTATACCTAGGCAACCCATATAAAGAAGCCCTATCAGGATGATGGGGCTTCTTTTTTATCAGGATAGTCCTTTTAAGCTTTTAAGGTAAGCTACGACTTCTTTATTACCTGCCATTTCAGCAAGCTCCAAAGCGGTATAGGTACTGCGATGATCGACATCTGCGCCTTTACTGATCAATAGTTTAACGACTTCTAAATGATCATTTTCAGCTGCTGCATGTAAGGCGCTATAGCCTTCTTCATCGGCAGAGTTGACGTCCAGACCTTCCTGTAAAGCCTGTTCAACCTGGTCAATGTCGCCTAGCGATGCCCAGTACACCAGTTCAGGAAGATGCAGTTCGTCGTCATCTTCAGGGATTGGGGAGATCGAATTAAATTCCATAGATTACATAACCCTAATATTTATCCTAATTATAAAATCAAATTCTTTATTCGACTGTATCACTATCTAAATTTTTTGATACTTGTAAAGAGGCATGTATCCTTTTTCTATGTTTAGGAAATTCTGCAAATTGTAAAAGCTGTGCAATAAAAAGCTCTTTTTTTCTTTTACTGATTTTATTTCTATTCAAAGAATTATCGAAAATAAATTCTAAAAGACTTATCGTCATAAAAATTGTATATTTCACAATATAAAAAGCCCCGAATAAACAAATACTAATAAAGCCTATAAACAGCAGAGTCTTGAAAATATGAATTGACTGGAAAATAGCAAAGATATTCTCAATATTTATACCTGTTGAAATTAATAATGCTGTAAATAATGCGACTAGCCCCATGAACATTGCTAAGACACGATTCTTGGAATCAGTTGAGAAAATAAAATTATAAATTTTCTCCCTCGTAAGATGTATCCCTTTATAGTTGGACTGAGTTAAATAATATTTTTCAATTTTTTCGATTAAATTTATATATTCATGGTTAGGTATAGCCAATGCTTCACGAAGCCATCTTTTTTTAATTTGTTGTAAAGAAAGCTGATCATTTTTATATAGTTTACGGAATTTTTCCTTAACAATTTCATTTCTTTGTTTTTCTATACCATAAAATAGATAGAAAGTGAAAACTTCTGCTAAAACCATAATCCACAAAATAATATTTTGAGTTTCTTTAGCTATAGACTTTATAAAATAGAAATAGCAGATTGAACTTGAGAAAAATATAAGCATAGAAATGATCAAGAAAAGAAATATCGTGTTTTTAAATTTCCACACTGCTTGGTATGACTCAAATTCTTGATAATACTTTGTAATTAAACTATTCAATAAGATGCCTATAAATCATTATAATTATTATTGTTTTATCATAGCTCTAAAAATCAAAAAAGCCTCCTTTCGGAGGCTTCTTTTTAAACTTAATGTTTAAGCTTTAGACACAGCCGGTTCAGCTGAACTAATCTTTTCAGACTCATCGTCATGCATAATCAATGCAACTGCAATTGCAGTAATTAGCACCGGTAAGCCGACTGCAATAAAGTTGAAATGTGCAGGCAGGTTCATGCCCAGTAAGCCACCAATCAAAATCGGCCCTACAATCGCGCCCATACGACCAATCGCAGACGACCAGCCAATACCTGTCGAACGTACTGCAAGTGGATAGAACTGCGCCACGTAGCTATACAGCAACATTTGCGAACCAATCGATGCTGCACCTGCCAAGAACACCAAGATGTAAAGTAAGAACTGGTTAGACGCAAAGCCCATTGAGCTCATCACAATCGCACCCATCATACCTAAACACATCAATACCGGTTTCAAGTGGAAACGGTCTGCAAGAATACCGCCGCCCACAATACCGACCACTGCACCCACGTTCATGACCATCATAAACATCAGGCTGTTATCCATCGAGTAACCTGCCGCCATCATCAGCTTCGGTAACCAGCTGCTCAAGGCATACATGGTCAGCAAGCAGGTGAAGAATGCAACCCAGAACAATAAGGTATTGGTTGCACGACCACGACGGAACAGGCTCACCACGTTTGCCGCTTCAGGTACACTTTCCTGTGGCAAAGTAAATGTGGTCTGGTCCGTAACCTTGGTATTTGGCGACAAGCGACGCACAATACGACGTGCCTCAGCCTGCTTGTTTTGCTTTACCATAAACGATAAAGATTCAGGCAAGAATTTCCAGATTACAGGCAGTAAAAATAAAGGAATACCTGCAATAAAGAACATGATTTGCCAACCAAAATCAGGCGTAAACCATGAACCTAATAATGCCGCCATCACACCACCGACCGCATAACCGCTAAACATGGTGGTCACAAGTGTGCTGCGCATTTTTTGTGGAGCATATTCAGAAGTCAATGCCACCAGGTTTGGCATCACACCGCCAATACCCAGACCGGCCAGGAAGCGTAAAATACCAAATTCAGTTGGATTAGAAGCAAAACCACCTGCAAAGGTTAAACCGCTAAATAAAACAATACAGATCATGATCACTTTTTTACGACCAATCTTGTCCGCCAAGGAACCAAAGATCATCGCACCAAACATCATGCCTGCAAGAGCTGTACTGGCAAGCATTCCCGCTTGAACGGCACTTAGGCCCCAGTCCTTCATTAATAGTGGTAAAGTTACACCATTAATTGCCAAATCATAACCATCAAATAAAATTACCAGTAAACACCAAGCAACTACATTGAAGTGAAAAGGCGTAAATTTCGCATTGTCGACTACAGAATTTATATCTACAGTTTCCATTGTCATCGTTCTCATCTCCCATGAGTACTTGTCCGTAACATCCTTTAAATATTCGGCTGAATATTTAATTCGACGCAATATACGCAAGCCGGATTTAACGCACAATAAGACTAATTGATATTCTTCTATGAGCACTGGAATAACATTTATTTGATTGATATATCACATTATTATTAGATTAATTTATGATCATTTTTATAAGTAAATTGGGCTATTCAGGCCTTTTAGATCGATTATCTTTTTTGATGGGTTTGATTCTGTACAAAAGATATGCAAAAGCCCCTTAATTCAAAGGGGCTTTTTTAACTGGATGGACCAATGACGGCAGTTTAAATTTTGGCTGTTTTCAATTGTTTCACTACAACGCGAACAGGTTTTGGTTGACGAATCATTGAAATAGCGATCATGCCGATAATGCCTGGAATTGCAACCGCGATAAAGTTCCATTTATGTGGTAATTCCATACCAAGCAGCATACCAATCACGATTGGACCAACAATTGCACCGGTACGTCCCACAGCAGAAGCCCAACCAATACCAGTAGAACGTACTGCAACAGGATAGTATTGAGCAACAAAGCTATATAACAAGATACTTGTACCAATCGATGATGCACCTGCCAAGCTGACAAGTAAGTAAATAACAGGCTGTGGAGAATTAAAGCCTAAACCAACCAAAGACAGTACACCGACAATTAACATGCCAATAAGAACAGGTTTAAAGTCAAAACGGTCTGCTAAAATACCACCACCAATCGTTCCGATCACTGCACCAATATTCAGTGCTAATAAGAACATTAAACTGCTACCTAAAGAATAACCTGCAGCCATCATCAGTTTTGGTAACCAACTTCCAAGTGCGTAAAGCATGAGTAAGCACATGAAGAAAGCAACCCAAAATAAGAATGTTCCTGTTGCACGATTTTCTGAAAATAAAGCTTTTACAGATGCACTGTGTGTCTGATCGCCTGTTGCTAGAACGAGTTCAGTATCTGCTCGTACGTCTGCAGTTGGCTCAACTCGTTTGATAAAACGACGTGCTTCATTCATTTTTTGTTCTTTAACCAGGAAAGTTAAAGACTCAGGTAAGAATTTCCAAAAAAGTGGCACAAAAAGTAATGGAATACCTGCAATGAAGAACATAATTTTCCAGCCAAAGCTTGGTGCAAACCAGGAACCACATAATGCAGCCATAATACCGCCTACGGCATAACCACTAAACATTGTGGTTACAAGTGTACTTTTTAAACGTTTAGGCGCATATTCAGATGTTAAAGCAACGAGATTCGGTAATACGCCACCAATCCCTAAACCTGCAATAAAACGTAAAATACCAAACTCTGTTGGATTCGTTGCAAATCCACCTAAAAATGTAAAACCACTAAATAAAGAGACGCAAATTAAAATAACTTTTTTACGACCAATTTTGTCTGCAAGCATACCAAACAGCATTGCTCCAAACATCATGCCAGCGAGTGCTGTACTTGCCAGCATACCGGCTTGAACAGCACTCATGCCCCACTCCTGCATCAGCAGAGGCAGAACCACACCATTGATCGCTAAATCATATCCGTCAAATAGAACAATGAATAAACACCATAATACAATGCTCAAGTGAAATTTAGTGAATTTTGCCTGATCAATCACATCATTCACACTAACCGTGTTTGCTGCCATTTTTTTCTCACCTCCAATTGTGAGTTTTAATTAATTGTTATTACTACGACACAGCACATGATCTGTAATCTTTTTATTATTTTCGATGATTTATAGCAGTATGCTTTCGTAACAGACTAAGTTGAACACAGCCATTTTCGAGTAAACACTCTACTAAAGTATTAAAAATGACCAGAATTCTAGACCCTTGAGTTTAGTTTTTAACCATTTTTAAATTGACAATGCTGAATTGGGGGCAAGGAAAGTAAAATTGAATTGTTTTTTTGAATCATTCTTCTTTTTAATAAAAATTCTACGCATAAAAAAAGCCCCCTCATTAGAGGGGGCTTTTGAATAATGAGCTGGCGATGACTTACTCTCACATGGGTAATCCCACACTACCATCAGCGCTAAGAGGTTTCACTTCTGAGTTCGGGAAGGGATCAGGTGGTTCACTCTTGCTATGGTCGCCAGCACAACTGTTTATGGACTTGTTC
>NZ_SJOC01000013.1:0-125375 GCF_004331195.1 Acinetobacter sp. ANC 4216
CAAAATCGTCATCGTTTGATGACGTGTCAAACGAACAAATAGAGCAGATAGAATTTGCACTCAACCATCGTCCTAGAAAAACACTAGGTTGGCATACACCGAGTGAAGTTATGGCTGGTTTTTATACTGTTGCACTTGCCGCTTGAATCCGCCAATCATAAAAGATACATTTTTATCCTTTTTCCTTTCCACATTCCGGCTATGTTAAGCTTTGAACAAATAATAAATATTGAAACAAGAGGACAGCATCATGGAGTATTACCAGCACATTCTAGTTTCTGTCGATGACTCGCCCATTGCTGTAGCCGCAGCTGATCAGGCCATGGTGTTAGCCAAAGCTTTTGGCAGTAAAGTGACCATTGTGAGCGTGGTGATTATTGATCCTTTAACCAGTGTCAGTTTTTATAAAAATGTCCCCGGCGTCACTGATTATTTTATGGAAGCCCAAGCTCATGCTAAAAATATATTGGCCGAGCTAGGTGCCAGATTTTCCGAAGCAGGCATTCCAGCAGAAACCAAGCTTTTGGCCAAGCAATCTCCCAGTGAGGCCATTGCTGAACTTGCCGATGAACTAAAGGCCGATTTGATTGTGGTTGGATCGCATGGCCGAACTGGTTTGAAAAAAACCTTCATTGGCAGTATTGCCCAAGATATTCTAACCGCCAGTCATGTTCCTGTACTTGTGGTTAAACATACCCAATAACCCTTTTACTCTGCCTTGTTCTTATGCCATTAACCTATCACTTCTGAGTTAATGGCTTTCACGCAATTGGACTTAAAAACTGTCTTTTAAGGATTTGTGTTCTGCTCAGCTGACCTTATTGCTGTACTCTTTTTTAAACACTTAGATTAGCATTTAAAAACATAGACATGAGCCAAGAAATCATCTCGCAGATCCTATAAAAAACATCAAACTACGACCATAAACCTATACGCATAAACGTGATTAAGACATAAACTTTGTTCACAATTTTTTATAGACATTCAAAGAGCAAAACATGTCACAACAAGATTTTGAAAATGGTTTAAAAGTTCGCACCGAAGTCATGGGCGAAGCTTTCGTAAAACGTGCGCAAGACAATACGGTACCCTTTACCCAGCCTTTACAGGACTGGATTAATGAACATGCCTGGGGTTCAACCTGGCAACGCGAAGGCGTTCTTCCGCGTAAATATCGTTCACTGATCACCATTGCTTTTTTAACCGCACAAAAAAGCCCCACCGAACTTAAGGGACATGTTCGTGGTGCACTCAATAACGGTGCAACAGTAGAAGAAATTCAGGAAGTGTTATTACACAGTTTGTCCTACTGTGGCGCTCCTGCCACCCAGGAAGCCTTTCGTGCTGCACTTGAAGTCATCAATGAATATCAAAAAACTGAATAATTTATTTTGATATTTATAGAAATGGTTTAAGCAGTTTAGGATTTAAATTGCTTAGGCTATTTTTTATTGTTGACGCTATGATTCAACCGCAATCAATTGAATTGCGCTGTAATTGGCCTTGACTTAACTGCAAAGTTTCCGCTTCCAGGTATTCCAGTTCTTCGGGATGATGCGTGACATAAATCATTGGCAAATCCAGCTCCTCTTTTATCCGTTTAAAAAACGGTAAAATTTGCTGTTTTAAGCTCCGGTCCAGTCCTGTTAAGGGTTCATCCAGAAGCAATAAATGGGGTGAAGATAACAGTGCCCGCCCAATCGAGACCCGCTGTGCTTCCCCACCAGAAAGCTGATGGGCCTTACGTTGTATCAAGGTGGTCAAATCCAGCAATTCGACAATGTCATCAAACTGGAACTTTCGTTCTGACTTATCTACTAATTTCTCTGCATAGTGTAGATTCTGCTGCACATTCATATGTGGAAACAGCAAGGCATGCTGGAAAATTAAAGCGATTTTGCGCTGATACATCGGGATATGAATATTCTGCCGGGTATCTATTAACAGTTGTTCATTCAACTGGATACAGCCTTGTTGTGGCTTGAGCAAACCCACAATATTTTTTAGCAAGGTACTCTTGCCACTCCCTGATGCTCCGACAATGCCTAACAGTTGCTGCTGCATCTCCAGTTCAACGTTCAGGCTGAAATCACCCTGCTGATAGAGAAAATCACATTTCAACATATCAGGCTCCCAATTTCCGTTGATATTTTTGCAAAATAAAATAGTTCACAATCAGGGCTGAAAATGCCAGAAATAAAGATAAGACCACCAGCCGCATGGCAAATTCTTCGCCATTGGGTTGTTGCAGCAAGGAATAAATCGCGATTGGAATGGTGCGGGTCTCATCTGGAATATTGCCGACAAAGGTAATGGTGGCACCAAACTCTCCCAGACTTCGGCTAAAACACAGAATGCTCCCGATCAGCATGCCCGGCAGTGCCAAAGGCAGGCTAATACTGCAAAACACCCTGAACGGGCTTGCTCCCAACGAGCCGGCCACCTGTTCCAATTGCCGGTTAATCAATTGAAAAGACAGGCGAATCGGCTGCACCATCAAGGGAAATGCCACAATCATTGAGGCCAGTACCGCCCCTTTCCAGTTAAAGGCCAGTTCAATCCCGAGCGCATTCAGATATTGTCCAATCCAGCCTTTATTGCCAAACAGCAGCAACAGTAAATAGCCCAAAACCACAGGCGGCAGCACCATCGGTAATTGCAAACATGCTTCAAGCAAAAATTTCAGCCTGAATTCATGGCGTGCCAATGTCCAGGCCAAAGCCACTGCAAACGGTAAACAAATGACCGTTGCCCAGAAGGCGACTTTTGCCGAAAGATATAAGGCACTCAGTTCTTCGGGACTGAACATTGCGTGGCGATCTCCCTATGGTTGATTTATGGATTAATTCATGCGAAATCCGTATTTTTCAAAGATGCTTTTTGCCTGTGGACTGCTTTTCACAAATTTTTCGAACTGGGTTGCCTCTGAATTTTTCTCGCCCTGTTTGGTCAAGGCAATCGGATAAATAATGGGATGATGCGAATCTGCCGGGAAGGCTCCGATTATTTTCACTTTCTGGCTAATAAATGCATCCGTTTTATAAACAATGCCCACCTCACATTCACCACGTTCGACAAAAGCCAAGGCTGAACGCACATCATCCGTCCCCACAATGCGACCTTTGAGCTGAGCCAGCCAATTCAGCTTGGTCAAACTCTGTTTGGCATATTTACCCGCAGGTACAGACTCCATTTGTCCTGTGCATAAATGCCCTTTAAAGGCTTGGGCAAAATTAAAATTGGGCTGTGGCTTAAATGCAATATTTAAATTTTTCGGGCTAATGACCACCAGCTGATTGAACAATACGGGCTTGGCCCTGTTGTGATGAATGAATTGCTTTTTAATCAGATAATTCATCCAGTCCAGATCTGCAGAGAAAAAGAGGTCGCTGCTGGCACCAGCTTCAATCTGTTTGGCCAGCGCTGAGGATGCACCAAATACCGCTACAACATCCGTTTTCGGATGCTGCTTTGCATACAATTTTTTAATGTCGTTAAGGGCATTACTCAGACTCGCTGCTGCGTAGATTTTTACCGTGCCTGCATAGGTAGAGGAAAATGTAACTGACAAGCACGCTGCTAAAAACAGGGATTTTTTCATCGGCATTTTCCTTCTCAGTGAATAAACAGACCTTGCACGATTTGCCCTTTAGATAAAGCAGCTCCCGCAGGAATCCTGACCAGACAATTGGCCTGCATTAAATTGCTCAGCATATGTGACTGCTGTTTGGACAAGCTCCAGACTTTGAGCAGTCCCTGATCAAAACTGGCCGACATTCTTAAAAAACGTTCTCGGCTATCCATTTTTAGCTCATGGGTCAACACGGCGCTAAACCAGTCCGGTTGCTGTTTCTGTCCTTGCAAAGCCCTTAACAGGGTTGAAGTATAAATTTGCATGCCTACATAAACTGCTGCCGGATTGCCCGGCAGTCCAAGCAGATAACAACGTGTGCGATCAGGGCGTGTTAATTCTGCAAAGAACATCGGCTTGCCCGGCTTTTGTTTCACTTTCCAGAACAGCTGTTCAAACCCCAAATCGAGGGCTACCGGTCGAATAAAATCATAATCTCCAACGGATACGCCACCGGTGGTTAAAATCACATCATGGCTGTCCGATAATTCCTGGATTAAGGCTTTCACGGCATCTTCTGTATCAGCCACATGGAACACTTCAACCTGCTGTCCTGCATTTTGAAACCAGGCCTGAATCAAGGGAGCATTGGCATCAAAAATTTTTCCTGCTGCAAAATCCTCGATGCTGCTCGCGACTTCATCTCCCGTAATGACCACTGCAACTTGGGGATAGCGAAAAACTTCAACGTTTTGGATGCCTGCCATACTTAAGGATGCAATTGCGCCGACTGAAAGGAACTGTCCTTTGTGGGCCAATAATTGTCCAACCGAAATTTCTTCACCCACATTGCGAATATCGACATTGGCATGTAAGTGTTCAGTGATTGCAATTCGGGTTGAATCAATGACCTTGACCATTTCCTGACGTGCCACCGTAGTGGTGCCAAACGGAATCTTGGCCCCGGTAAAAATCCGTACGGCTTGCCCTGCCTTGAGCTGTAATTCGGACGAATGTCCAGCTTGAATTTCACCGATCAGTTTAAATTCGCTATGCGGCTCAATGGCAGATTGGGCGCAAATTGCATAGCCATCTACAGCGCTTTGCGAAAATAAGGGCAGATTAATGGCAGAATAAACCTCTTGCGCCAAATAGCGGTTCAAAGCTCCATTTAACTCCAGACTTTCCGTGGCCAGTCCCTGAGTATGCTGCAAAATTAAATCCAGGGCCTGATCTACCGTAATCAGGCCATGCTCTGCTCCACATCCAGACATGATGCTATTCATTGGTACCCCCCTGGATGGGGAATATTTTTCTGCACATCAAATAAATGTACCAATGCCGGCAAGACTGCAATCAAAGATTCTTTCGCCCCCTGACGGCTACCCGGCAAAGTCATCACCAGACTGTTATCAATATAACCGGCTACACCGCGACTTAAAGCCGCATAAGGCGTTCGTTTTTGGCCAAAACTGCGCGACGCTTCCATCAGTCCGGGAATTTCACGTTTTAATAAAGGCTGCAGGGTTTCCACGGTTAAATCTTTTGGTCCCAGACCCGTTCCCCCAACGGTTAAAATTAGCGGATAGTCATTTTTTTGCTGTTCAATCAAGGCCAGTAATTGTTCCGGACTGTCAGGAATGACATGGTAAGCAATATCGCTAAAATTGGCTTCCTGCAAAATTTCCCGCACATTCTGTCCGGCCGTATCCGGTTTCTTTCCTGCAGCCACGGTATCCGACAGCACAATGATAGACGCAGGCAGCGCTTCTTTTAATACACGGGTAAAATGGGATTTGCCGCCTTTTTTCTTTTGTAACTTGACCTGATCCAGGCATAAATCTTCCGGTTCACAGTGCGGTTTCAACATGTCATACAAGGTTAAACCGGCCAGACTGACTGCGGTTAAGGCTTCCATTTCCACCCCGGTCGGACCGATGGTTTCTACGGTTGCAATAATCTCGACATGGGCATCGAACAGTTCATATTCCACATCGGCACGGTAAATCGGCAGCGGATGACACAGTGGAATCAGCTCATCGGTGCGTTTCGCAGCTAAAATGCCCGCAATTCGTGCTGTCTTCAAGGCATCGCCTTTTTCAGTATTGCCTTGACGTAATAATTCAATGCAATGTGGCGGCGCATGCAGAATCCCTGTGGCTACTGCAGTCCGGTAACTCTCTGCTTTCATCCCGACATTTTTCATTGCATATTTCCTGAATTCATTTTTACTTTAAATATTGCTGTTGACTGCATCTACCCGGGTTCACTCAGTAGATGAATCTGGTTTTAATGATGACAATGGGCATGATCACCGTGTGCAGGTTGTTTATCTGTATATTGTTTATCTGCATGATGATGGACATTCACCTGCTCCGCTGTATCTTTACGGATACAACAGCCTTCTACATATTGACTGCTGCCATCCAGATAAAATTCCTCTTTCCATACCGGAACTTCATGTTTGACCCGTTCCACCGCTTCCTCACAGGCAGCAAAGGCTTCTCGTCGATGGGCCGCATAGGCCATGGCAATAATGGCTTTTTCACCAATAGCCAAAGCCCCAATTCGGTGAATCACCCGAACATAGGACACCGCATATTTGGCCTGAATCTCCTGTTCGATCTGACGGATCATTTTTTGCGCCACGGGTGCATAGGAGGTATATTTTAGCGCTTTAACCGCTTTACCTTCATGATGATTACGCACGGTTCCGATGAACACGCCAATTCCCCCACACTCGGGAAAGTGTTCAATCGGGTCAAAACTGTCTAAGGTTAAGGCAGTATCCTGAATTCTGGAAAATACTTTCAGTTGTTCCATTTCAGCCTCCTGCCACTGGCGATAACAGCACTAGCCTGCTGTCGATGCTTAATTGCGTCTGGCGTGAAATAATGTCTTCACCGATGGCACAGGCACAGCGTTCAATCATGGCAAACGCTGCCGGATAATCTTGCCCTACTTGAGCCAATACCTGAGCAACCGTGCTGTATGGGCTACACATCATTTCCAGATTTTCCGGTAACTGGCGTTCTACCGCACCAAAGGCCTCAATTTTAATTTTGATCTGTGGCATCTTAACCTCCAAGCATGTGCATGCTGATTTTTCGGCTGCTTTTATTCATGCGCTGATTTTCCAAACGTTGTGCTATGGCGTGATAGCCTGATTCTTTGTTCCAGATATATTTGGATAACACGGCATGCAAGCTCAGCTCACTCAAAGGCTCAGAACAACTCAGGGCTTTAATTTCAGTTTTTAGATTCAGGCCTTGAGGAGCAAACAGACAGTTATAAAATTCACCTTGTGCGGTTAAACGGACGCGATCGCAAGTTCCACAAAATGAATTGGTAATGGTGGATATGATTCCAAGCGGATGGCCATCCATAAAATACTGTCGTGCCGGCTCTGAACTGGAGCGTGACGAGTCACCTGGCTGTTGAATTACAGTAAATTCCGTACTCAGGCTATCTAAAATCTGCTGTTCGCTGACCACATGTTCTGATGACCATTTACGGTCACCATCCAAGGGCATAAATTCGATAAAACGCAGCATAATTTTTTGCTGAACCGACCAGCGTGCCAAAGGCAGAATTTGATTGTCATTGATCCCGTTCATCAATACACAATTGATCTTGATTGGCAGACCTACCGCTTGGGCCGCATGAATTCCTTCAAGTACGGGAGATAACTCTTTTTGTGTCAGCTGTTTAAATTGATGCGTATCCAGACTGTCCAGACTGATATTCAGATCATCTAGTCCGGCTTGTTTTAACGCGGCAGCATACTGTTTTAAATAATGGGCATTGCTGGTCATGGAAATGCGTTTTAGCCCAAGCTTTTTTAAGTTTTGCAGTTGAGCAATAAAGTGCACCACCCCTTGACGCATTAAAGGCTCTCCGCCGGTAATGCGAATAGATTCAATGCCACGACGCACCATAAAATCACAAAATTGATAGAGCTGCTCAAAACTCAGCAAATCATGTTTTTTCATCCATTCAGGATGTTCCGGCATGCAATAGACACACTTGAAATTGCAGCGGTCGGTCACTGAAATTCGCAATTTGCGCTTGCTGCGACCAAACTGATCGACAAATCGCGCATCTGTTTCAAGCTCTGTCATCATATTCATGTTGAACATCCATCTTCAGACATCTGGTGGTAACTGCACACCTATTGTGCGCAAGATTTAAGGTGCCCAATCTTGTGATAATTAGATTTGCAATAAGTGTTCCAACTTTGTGCCAAAGGCGAAATATTCAGGTTTAGTGCAGAAATTTGAGTTGCTGATACTGTTGCAGTTCATCGAGCGAGTTAATACTGTGAAAAAACAGGGCATGATTTTTAAAACGCGCCACTTGAGCGTGCAAATGGCTAAAACAGTGCTTTAAACTGCGCTGTTTTTGTTCAAGCTGGGCAGTCAGGGTCAGCAAACTGCTCCGTTTCACCAGACAGAATGGATACAGGGCAACCCCATTCATTTCCACATACGCGACTTCTGACAAACTATTTTTGGCTAGGGCCTGATGCAACTTGAGTAGAACTTTCGAAGGAATATAAGTCACATCACAGGGTACAAACAGCACATAGTCAGCCTCTACATGTGACCAGGCACTTTTCATGCCCATCAGCGGACCTAAAAAGCCGCTTTCATCATCCTGATAGCAATGAATACTGGGAATGATTTTCTGATAAATCGAATAATCACGATGGCTGTTGATCCAGACCTGTGCAACATCGGATTTCAGTTGCTGATGTATTTTAAGCAGTTGAATCTGGTCATCAAATTGCTGCAACAGTTTATTGATGCCATTCATGCGTCTGGCCTGACCACCGGCCAGAATCACCAGATCAGTGCCGGGATAAGCTGAAAGTTCCAGTTTCTTTCTCATTCCACCGCCTCCATTTGACAGGTTTTGATCAGGCCACGAATTTCAGGCAGACATGAACCGCAATTCCCTCCTGCTTTCAGGCATGCAGTGACCTGTTTTTCATCGGTGATATTTTTTTCTTTAATGGTGTCAATAATCCGGTTTTTACCCACCTTAAAGCAACTACACACCAGTGGACCTTCATTATTGGCCATCGACATCGGTTGTCCGGCAAGCAGTGCCTTGCGGTGCATGGCACTCAGACGTTCACGCTTAAACAGGCTGGCGACCCAGTCGCGGTCCGGCAGCAAGGCCTTGGGGGCAATATATAAACTGGCAATTAAATGGCCCTCTTTCAGCACCACACTGTGACTGATATGGGCAGTTTGATCTTCAAGATTCAGCCATTCAAAACTCTCATCCTGAAACGGCAGCAGCTCTTTCAACTGCTCAGTGGTCTGGGTAAATTTTTTACGGTCGGCCAGTTCATAGCGCACCGCTTTGGCGGTGGTGATTTTCGTCCACCACACCGTATTTTCAATGGAGGATTGCACGATCTTTTCAAAGCCCTGACGCACATAAAACACGCCCTGCCACTGGCTGTAAAAGGGATGAATCATCACCGGCGTATGCTTGAACTCAGGCTCGCCGGAAATGGCATCCACTACGGGATTGACCACTTTGCCAATACGTGCATCCGATGCCACCTGGTCATTCCAGTGAATCGGTGCAAAAACCTGACCACGACGGATATCATCACTGACCGTGGCACGTAAAACGCAGTTACCCCATCGCGATTTGACCTCTACCAGCTCGCCATCTTTGATCCCGTATTTCAGGGCATCATGCGGATGGATTTCACAATACGGTTCTGCGCGGTGGCTTCCTAAATTGGCAGAGAGTCCGGTACGGGTCATGGTATGCCACTGGTCACGAATCCGGCCGGTATTCAGCACCAACGGAAATTCGCTACAGATTTGATTGACCGGATTCACCGCCGTGATGGCAATAAATTTGGCTTTGCGATCTGCATGGCTAAACTGCCCTCGGGCATAGATTCGTGCCACAGCACCTTCTTGCTGATCTTTAGTCCAGACCGGCCACTGTAGCGGTTCTAGTTGATCATATTCAGTGGCTTTTAAATCGCTCAATGCTTTTAGATTGAAATAGCGGAAATAAGGCGTTTCAGCGCGATGCTCCAGATCTGAATTTTGTTCAGCCGATAACCGGGCATGTTCCACAAAAATGTCATGACTGCTGTTAAAGTCAAAACCGCTAAAACCTAACTTTTTAGCGACCTGGCTGATGGCCCACCAATCGGCTTTGGCATGCTCTGGCTCATCCAGAAAAGCGCGCTGTCTGGAAATACGGCGTTCAGAATTGGTGACGGTGCCGTCTTTTTCACCCCAGCCCAGTGCAGGTAACAGCACATCGGCATATTGCGTGGTATCGGTATCTAAACAAATATCGGACACCACCACGAACTCGCATTTTTCCAGGGCACGTTTGACCTGATCGGCATCGGGCAAACTCACCACAGGATTAGTCGCCATAATCCAGATGGCTTTAATCTTGCCGCTTTCGACTGCATGGAATAGATCGACGGCCTTAAAACCTGCCTGCTTGGCGATATAGGGACTTTGCCAGAAGTTTTGCACCAGCTGCTGATGGCTTTCGTTTTCCAGTTCCAGATGGGCTGCCAGCATATTGGCCAATCCACCGACTTCACGACCGCCCATGGCATTCGGCTGACCGGTCATGGAAAATGGCGCAGCACCCAGTTTGCCAATTTTTCCAGTGAATAAATGGCAGTTGGTTATGCTGTTTGCTTTATTCACCCCTTGTGAAGACTGATTTACCCCCATGGAAAACAGGGTCATCACTTTTTCGGTTTGGGCAAATTTTTCATAAAAGGTTTGCAGTTTTTCCAGTGAAATACCGATACGGACTGCGACATCTTCAATCGATGCCTCGCTTTTGCTTTGCGTTAAAGCCTGTTCCAGGCCTTGCGTATATGCAGCAATAAAATCTTGATCTGCATGACCATTTTGCGCCAGATATTGCAAAAGGCCATTGAATAATACGACATCTTGCCCCGGTAAAATTGGCAAATGCAGGTCTGCCGCTTCACAGGTACTGGTAAAACGCGGGTCAATCACCACCACAAACAGGTCGCGCTGCGCTTTGGCTTTCATGATGCGTTGATATAAAACCGGATGACACCATGCCGTATTGGAACCGACCAGGACCACCATGTCGCTATGTTCAAAATCTGCATAGCTCGCGGGAACAATATCTTCACCGAAAGCACGTTTATGGGCTGCTACAGCCGAAGACATACAGAGTCGTGAATTGGTATCAATATTGGCCGTGCCCAAATAGCCCTTCACGAATTTATTCACCACATAATAGTCTTCCGTCAGCAATTGCCCGGACACATAAAAGGCAATACTGTCACGCCCGTATTGGTCAATACATTGCTGAAACTTATGGGCAATTAAATCAGTCGCGCTATTCCAGTCGGTCTTTTCCCGCTGTTGCTTACGGCCCAGCATGGGATGAAGAACGCGGGTTTCAAGTCCCAGGGTATCGGCCAGATTGCTGCCTTTAATGCACAGTTTTCCGTAGTTGGAGGGATGGTTGACATCCCCTGCAACCGACACTTTTCGACCCAACGCTGTGTCCTGTACAATCGCAGTGACACCGCATCCCACCCCACAATAGGGACAGGTGGTATTGGTGATTTTCGTATTTATTTCTGTGGAGCTATGCAGTTCCATCACAGGGATACTATTCATGGATGCTCCTTAGTTTTGAAATATACAATTTGATTCATTTCAAATAGATTCATTACAACGGTGTCTTTTCAATAGAACTCATTTTCTGGATTAACCTTCGGTTCGACCTACTTTTCTTTTGGGAAAAGTAGGCAAAACCATTGTCATCCGCAAAACTCGTTCACATCCGTCATTTATCAAAAAATTCGCAGAAATATAAGTTTTCATATTTTGTCCTGCCTCGAACAGTTGCGGATGACGTTTCCGCGTATCCTGTTTGGTACATTACAAAATGGATTTTTTTTAACCTGCTTTCTTTAATGCAAAATCTTTACCAAACAGCAATTTATTACGAATATTACTGATTGGCGTTTGGTCAGAAATCAGTTCTGCATACCAGGCACCATCTTCCGTATCGCCAAACAGCACTGCACCAATGACTTTATCTTTTTGAATAATAATGCGTTTATAGATCTGACGCTTTTCATCATTCAAGATAATGTCTTCGTAATCGTCCTGCGGTTCAAAGTTGCCAGCTGAAAATACATCACAGCCACTGACCTTGAGCTGGGTTGGAACCGTGGGTGCCTTAAAGGTCAGGCTACCATGCTCTGCCAGATGTGAGGCACAAATGAAAGCCTGGCCCCAAAGTGGTTCAACCAGACCGAAGGTTTGGCTACGGTGTTCAATACATTCACCGACCGCATAAATACTCGGGTCAAAGGTCTGCATGGTGTCATTCACCAGCACGCCGCGGTTACAGCGTAAGCCAGCACTCTGTGCCAGTGCCATATTCGGACGAATGCCCACAGCAAAAACCACCAGGTCAGCATCTAAAACAGTGCCATCTTTCAGCTGGATTTGCTTCACATGACCGTCTTCGCCAATCAGTTGTTCGGTACTGGCCTGAGTCATGATATTGATACCCTTCGCTTCAATACTCTGCCTTAACAAGCTGCTGGCACGACTGTCTAATTGACGTTCCATAATCCGGTCCATCAGATGCAACACCGTTACATTCATGCCACGTTGTTTCAGCCCATATGCAGCCTCCAAACCCAGCAGACCGCCGCCAATCACCACGGCATTCTGTTTAGACTTGCAGTAATCCAGCATGGTATTGACATCGTAAATGTCACGGAAACTGAGCACACCTTTTAAGTCACTTCCCGGAATCGGTGGAACGAAAGGTTTGGAACCGGTCGCCAGAATCAGGCGGTCATAATCTACAATTTCGCCTTTTTCGGTATAAACCTGCTTGCGTGGACGGTCGATTTTCACCGCGGCATCGCCGGCAATAAAGCGGATATTTTTATCGCTATACCAGGCATGCGGGTGCAGCATGATGTCATCAATGGTTTTATCGCCCGACAACACCGGTGAAAGCATGATGCGGTTGTAGTTCCCCCAAGGCTCTTCACCGATCACGGTAATTTCATAGCGATCCGGTACCATATCCAGCAAATCTTCCAGGCAACGCATCCCCGCCAATCCATTGCCGATCAAGACCAGTTTCATCTTTTCCTGAGAGCTGCCGTTATTGGTGATATAGGTTTTTTGCGGTGTTGGACTGATCCAGACCTTGCCGTTTTCAATTTTGCTTGGGAATACCAGCAGTTTCTGGTCTTTATCTTCCAGACAGCGGCCCGTTGCCAGACTGAAATGCTGTTTATAGATTGGAGAGGCCACGACACGCTCGCCTTGCAGATCGCCAATGATGCCACGCGACATCACAAAGGCCTGACTAAACGGATCTTGGTTACTTAAGGCATAGACCCGTTTTTCATTACCGACACGGAAAATGGCAATTTGCTGATTGTCAATTAATGCACCCACACCGGTATTTGGGGTAATGTCATCCAATGCACAAATTTCCAGCCATTCCAGCTCATGGGTTTTATTCATCTCTTTAAATATTGTCATCTTCTTTCTCCTTTATTCTTTTAAGCTTCAACAACAGGAATACGTGTCACATCACGCTCAGCTTCAGTTTTTGGACGAATTTGCCCGCGAACCTCTGCAAATTGAATGTGCGGATCGTTTTGCTGCTCAACTTTTGCATTGATAAAGGTTTTAAAGCGTTTACGCACTTCAGGATCTTGCACCGCGGTACGCCATTCATCCTGATAGGTGCCCACCACATGGTTCATACGGCGTTCCAGTTCTGCCGCCAGACCCAGCGAGTCATTCACCACCACATCTTTCAGATAATCCAAGCCGCCTTCCAGGTTGTCACGCCATACCGAAGTACGCTGCAAACGGTCTGCCGTCTGGATATAGAACATGAAGAAACGGTCGATATATTTGATTAAAGTCTGGGTATCCAGATCCGATGCCAGCAGTTCAGCATGGCGTGGTTTCATGCCGCCATTACCGCACACATACAGGTTCCAGCCTTTTTCAGTGGCAATCACCCCGACATCTTTACTTTGCGCTTCGGCACATTCACGGGTACAGCCCGACACAGCCATTTTCAGCTTGTGTGGAGAGCGCAGGCCCTTGTAGCGGTTTTCCAGGAAGATGGCCAAGCCGACCGAATCATCCACCCCGTAACGGCACCAGGTACTCCCCACGCAAGATTTCACGGTACGTAAAGATTTACCGTAAGCATGGCCTGACTCGAATCCAGCATTGATCAGTTTTTCCCAGATTTCTGGCAGTTGATGCACTTGTGCACCAAACATGTCGACACGCTGCCCACCCGTGAGTTTGGTATATAAACCATATTCTTTGGCAATCTGACCAATTGCGATCAGACCTTCAGGCGTGACTTCACCACCCGCCATACGTGGCACGACTGAATAAGAACCGTCTTTTTGAATATTGCCCAGATAGTAGTCATTACTGTCTTGCAGTCCTGCATGGCTTGGCTTCAATACAAAGTCATTCCAGCAAGATGCCAGGATATTTGCCGCAGTCGGCTTGCAGATATCGCAACCGAGACCATGACCGTGTTGCTGAATCAGGTCATCGAAGGTCTTGATTTCATTGACCCGTACCAGGTGATACAGCTCCTGGCGTGAATAGGCAAAGTGTTCACAAAGATGGTTATTCACCGTTACGCCTTGGCGTTGCAACTCCGACTTCAATACCTGAGTGACTAAAGGTGCACATCCGCCACACGCCGTTGCGGCTTTGGTACATTTTTTCAGGGCACCCAGCGAAGTTGAACCTTCGGCTATCGCAGAACAGATATCGGCTTTTGAGACGTTATTACATGAACAGATGGTGGCGCTATCTGGAAGCAGATCCACACCGCTACCACCCGCTTTGGCGGTAGATTGCGCATAGCCTGGCATGATCAGGCTTTCAGGATTTTCCGGAATTTCCAGTCCATTCAGCATCATTTGCAGCAGGTCGTTATATTCCTTGGCACAACCCACCAGCACAGCTCCGAGCAGCTTGGTTTTTTCGCTATTTACCACAATCTTTTTATAGATCATGGCATCTTCATCGGCATAGAAATAGCTGAGCGCATTTGGCGTCATGGCATGCGCATCGCCTACAGAGGCTACATCAACACCCATCAGTTTCAGCTTGGTGCTCATGTCTGCACCGGCAAATGAATTACAGGCCTGATCCATGACATGTTTTGCTGCAATACGCGCCATGTCATAGCCTGGTGCCACCAGACCAAAAATCTTGTTTTGCCATAGGGCACATTCACCAATGGCGTAAATGTCCACATCTGAAGTCTGGCAGTAATCATTAATCACAATACCGCCACGCTCACCAATTGCCAGGCCACTTTGACGTGCCAGCTCATCACGCGGGCGAATACCCGCAGAGAACAGAATAATATCGGTTTCCAGCTCTGAACCATCACCAAACTTCATCACATGCTTGGCATTCACGCCGTCTTCAATTGCAGAAGTGGCTTTTTGGGTATGAACTTTCACGCCCAGGTTTTCGATTTTGGAACGTAAAACCTTACCGCCCAGGTCATCAATTTGCACCGCCATCAAGCGTGGGGCAAATTCCACCACATGGGTTTCCAGGTCCAGGTCACGAAGGGCTTTGGCCGCTTCCAGCCCCAGCAAACCACCACCGATCACCACACCGGTCCTGGCATTTAAACTCGCGGCACGAATCGCATCCAGATCTTCAATGGTACGGTAAACAAAACAGTTCTCGCGGTCATTACCTGGAATAGGAGGAACAAAAGCATATGAACCGGTTGCAAGCACCAATTTGTCATAAGTAATCACATCACCATGGCTGGTCGTGACTGTTTTATTTAAACGATCAATGGCAGTTGCCTTGGTATTTAAGCGCAGATCTATTCCATAGGCATCAGCAAAATCTGCACGGCAAAGCGTTAAGTCCTTGGCTGATTTACCAGTGAAATATTCGGTTAAATGTACACGGTCATAGGCTAAACGCGGTTCTTCTGCCAAGATGGTGATTTCAACCTCATCCCCTGCATGTTCAAGCACGGATTCAATAAATTTGTGTCCTACCATGCCATGGCCAATCATTACCAGTTTCATATTGTTTCTCCTATTCTTTTAATCTATTTAAGCCATGTTGTTGCGTTCAAGCACTGCCTGTTCAAACAATTTTTGTTCCTTCTCTTTATGTTCAACCGAGAAACGGATCATCAGAACAAAACTTGCTGCAATCACAACCAGGCCACCCAGCACCATTAACGTGGTTTGAATATCCAGCATGCCTTTGAGCAAGAAACCTGCTGCCACGGCACCAACATTGCCGCCTGCACCAATAATGCCGGCCACACCGCCTAGAGCATCACGGTCAATGAAAGGAACCAGCGCATAGGTGGCGCCACAGGCCATATGGGTGAAGAGTGCAAATACCGTCATGACAAGAATTGCAAGAACTGCGGTATTCATTTGTGAGAACACGATCAGGAACAGGCCTTCCATCAGGATCATGCCAAATAGCACTTTGGTACGACCATCCAGACCTTTTTTGGTTGCTACCTTGTCTGAGACGATGCCACCCAAAGCACGGGCAAACAGGGCCAGTAAACCAAAGATCCCCGCCGCCATGCCGGCTTCTTTTAAGCCAAAGCTGAAGTGTTCAACGTAGTACATCGCCACAATGTTATGAATGAAGATTTCAATACCGAAGCACGCTGCATAAGCACCAAACAAAATCCAGACGCGGTAGTTACGTGCAGCATGCATCAGAATCGCCATGCCACCTTTTTTCTCACTTCCGACTTGAATGCCTTGCGCACGAAGTTCCTTAAAGTTGCCTTGCGGACAGTCTTGGGTAAATTTCCAGTACAGCGCACCGACAATCACCATCATCAAGCCTGGAACAATCAGTGCAATTCTCCAGCCCATGGCTTGCTCAACACCGAACATCACCAAAGCAGCAAGCATTAATGGCATCAACGCCTGTGTGGCACCACCACCCGCATTTCCCCAACCTGCTGATGCCGCATTGGCCGTACCCACCACATTCGGTGCGAACATAATACTGGTGTGATATTGGGTGATGACGAAGCTGGCACCAATCGCGCCAATCAGCAAGCGGAAAAACAGGAACGATTCATAACTGTTGGCCGATGCCACGCCAAACACCGGAATACTGCCAATGACCAGCAATGCGGTATAGGTTTTGCGTGGACCATACTTATCACACAAAGGTCCTACAATCAGCCGGACTAAAATGGTAATGGCAACGGCAGCAATATTGATATTGGCAATCTGGTCTTTAGTGAGATGAAATTCACCTGCAATCACCGGCATGAGCGGTGCACAGGCAAACCAAGCAAAGAAGCAGACAAAAAAGGCGAGCCAACTCATGTGGAAGGCTCTCATCGCCGCGCTGTTAAAACTAAAAAGACTTATTTTTGTTGCTTTTTTTTCATATAAATTTGAAGACATGGCCTTCTCCTTCCTGAACTGAACGTATTGGGTTATCTGCCATACGGATAGCTGCATAACAGATTCGATCAGAACGGACGTCGTTGGCCGTCTTACAAATTTTTTAGAGTCGTCTTTGACTCACCAGAGGATAAGCAATGACTGTGCCAACAATAAAATAAAACGACTAACTTATTATTTTTAATCATTTTTTATTTAATTTTTATCATTATTCAAACTGGTGAAATTCTTCGTCTTCCCTTTTGAATATCCAACTGGCTCGTCTTAGCAACTGCACTTGTGCTTCCTCATGGCGCATTTTTGCATCAAGACGGGGCAGCACCAGATAACATTCAACTTTTATGTCTGATTTTTATATAAAAAAATAAATTCATTAATTTTGGCATTTAAATTGCTTTCGTTTAGATAGAAATTTTTCTGGCTCTGCTTGATGGTATTTAGCTCAATATGCCAAAACTGAAAATTGCACTGATTGATGATGATCAAGAACGTGCCAACTATATAAAAGCGTCCCTGATCGAACATCATTTCGAGGTAGTGGCTTGCCTGACCATCGACCATTTAAGCCTGTTCCGTTTAGAACAGTTACATGCCGATGTGATTTTGCTGGACATGGATCATCCCCATCGTGACATTATTGAAAGTTGTGTCAGCCAGTTCGATTTACCCACCGTGCTGTTTACTAAAAACAGTCATAAAGACACCATTAAAAGCGCCATTGATGCCGGAGTCACGGCGTATATTGTCGATGGCATTGATCCGGCAAAACTGCAAAACATTCTGGAAATTTCGATTGCACAGTATAAAAAGCATAAAAAATTACTGGATGATCTGGAAGATACCAAAAATAAGCTGGCCGACCGTAAAGTGGTCGATCAAGCCAAAGTGCTGATGATGCAATTGCATTCCCTGACGGAAGAACAGGCATTTCAATTACTCAGAAAAAATGCCATGAGCCACCGTATGACCATTGGCGAAATGGCACGGCGCTTACTGGATGCCCAACAACTGTTACAAAACCAATTCAAGGAATAAGCCATGACAGATTTAGAAAAAACCCAAATCCAGATTGGCTACATTCCTTTGCTTGACTGTGTCGCCGTGCTTTGGGCCAAACAGCGTGGCTTCTTTGCAGAGCGTGGCCTGGAGATCACGCTCGTCAAGGAAGCCTCATGGGCAAGTTTAAGAGACCGGCTGGCCTTTGGCTTTCTGGATGCAGCCCATTGCCTGTCTGCCATGCTTCCTGCCGCAGCACTGGGCGAAGACCAGCTGGGTATTCCCTTGCAAACGGCATTGGTCCTCAGCCATAACCGTGCCTTTATCAGTCTGAGTCAGAAATTGTGTTTTGATCTGCAGATTTCAGAACAAGATCATGCCCGGCAATCGGCCGAGAAAGTTGTTTCAGCCATACAAGCACAGCAACCGATTCAGCTGGCGCATGTATTTAAGCAGTCGATTCATCATTATTGCTTAAGAGAGTGGTTAGCCCTTGCCAATCTTGAAATTGCAGAAAAAATCAAGCTCACGACCCTTCCGCCTCCTTATATGGTCGAAGCCTTGAGGAGTCATGTGATTGACGGTTTCTGTGTCGGAGAACCGTGGAACACACAAGGAGAACTGTTGGGACTCAGCCAGATTGTGGCCAGCAGTCAGGAGGTTATTCCCAAGGTGGCCGATAAGGTGCTGGCAGTCACTGCCGACTGGGCAGCACAACATCCGCATACGCATCGTGCTTTAGTGGCGGCGATTGAAAAAGCACAGCAGGAATTACAGGTGCTTGACGACTATACCGAGGTCTGGAAAATGCTGATGGATTTCAATATTGTGCAATTTCAATGCTCTGACAGCATCCATGTAAAAAAATTCCACTCCATTCAGACAATTATCCGTAACTTTGTGAATGAATCATCAGCACCCAAACTGGAAGATTTTCACTGGCTGATTCAGCAAATGCTGAAATGGGACCAGATTCGCCTGAGTGACCAGAGTATTGACCAGATCAGCCAGAACTGTATTTTATCTTTCGATCCTTAAAAAACCATTTCTATTGGACCAATGCCCCCGCTTACTCACCTGAACAGGCAGCTGGGGCTAAATGATTCATTTTGGTTAGATTTCAGTTGAATCCACGTTTGATCTTTTATTTTTATTTGCTCGATTTTCCACAATTTTTCTCCACATTTTTACGTTATCTTACGCACAAAACGACATCTGGAACATTGAATAATGAAACGCATACAACCGCGTTGGAAATTAAGTGCATTAAGCTGCGCCTTGTTTGCTTTTATGTCCCCCACTTGGGCTGCCGATAGCACCGCAGATACAACTTTAACAGACAGCAGTGCACCCCAGACCGCTCCGGTACAAACCCTGGCGACTTTAAAATTTGAAGCTGCACCCGCCCAGGCCAAAGACCCGGATATCAGTGCGGTGGCGAAAACCATTGTCACTCGGGAAGAAATGCTGCAATTTGGCGATCAGTCGGTAAATGATGCGCTTCGTCGTGCAGCCGGTTTTCAGATGCCCGCGCCAGGACAAGGTCCACGTGGAGGTGGCGGTGCTTCAGCTATGCGTTTTCGGGGTGGCGGTGCCCCGGTATTTTTAATCAACGGCGAACCTGTTCAAGGCGGTCCGCGTGGAGGCATGTCGGTGGTGGACAGCATCACCCCGGACATGATTGAACGGATTGAAATTACCAAACAGCCAAGTGTCGCTCAGGCCTCTGTGGCATCTTCCGCCGTCATCAATATTATTCTGAAACAATCCTTGGATGATGCCCGCATCAGCGGAACGATCCGTGCCGGATATGGTTTGGCGAAATCAGATCAAAAAGAAGAACAACGTAAAAATATCAGTGTTCAGGCCGATGGTCGTGATAATGCCTGGCTATACAGCATGTCTGCCAACCAGATGTGGAATGACACCACCTCGATCACCCAGACTCAAACCAGTAACGAAACACGTGAACAAAAACGCGTTACTGAACGCAAGTCGCAAATGCTGGCACCGCGTGTTGAATATGAACTGGATGACAAGCAAAAACTGGTTGCCGAACTGTTCTATCGCAACAATGAAAGTGACGGTAGCCGCGGTGATCAGACTCAAAACGACAAGAATGACAGCATCCGTTTAAATACCCGTTATGAACGCAAGGACAAAGGCAACTCGGACAAGATTCGTCTTTCTGTAGAACAGCAGAATGAAACCGAATCGACCCGATCGCCACTATTCAGCAGTTATACGGATGAAACCGTGAATGAATATGGGGCGGCTTATGATGGGGTGCGTAAGTTTGATGAAAACAGGCAACTGAAGTTTGGTACCGATCTTCGTTCCAGTGAGCTTGAAAGCAATATTGCCGATACACTCGATGAACAGCGTTATGCTCTCTATACCGAAGGCAGCTGGAAATTTACTGACCGGCAAACCCTCACCCTCGGGGCACGTCAGGAATGGATCAACCGTTCAGGACTGGTGGATTATAGTGACCAGCACTTCAGCCCTGTTTTGGCTCATCGCTTCGATTTTGATGATCACTGGTCACTGCAAACCAATATCAGCCAGGCATTCCGCAGTCCAAAAACCGACCAGCTGCTGCCTACGGTTTCAATTTCTACCGACAGCGATGCCGGCAGCCTGAATAACCCGGACCGGGGCGGCAATCCAAATTTACGTCCGGAAAAAATTACTGCCTTTGAATCGACCCTGGGTTATAACACCCCGGCAGGCGGTATCAACATCACAGCCTATCAACGTGAAATTGACGACTATATTGAGAAAGTGATTCGTCAGGAAAACGGCCGTTTTGTTGAAAGACCGATTAACCAGGACAATGCCACCACCTACGGGGTTGAAGTTGCTGCTCGCTATGCATTGAAACAAACGGAAAATGGGCATTCATTGATGTTGAATGGTCAACTGTCGACGGTACGCGCAAAAATTGAAGATGCCAATCATCAGGAACGTTTAGCCAGTGATGTGGCCCCTTATACAGCAAGTGCCGGTTTGTCTTATAACTATCAGCCTTGGCGTGTTTCCAGCAGTATCAATCTGAACTATTTTCCTGAATTTACCCGTGCCCTGGATAACCAGCCCTATGACCGTACCAGCAATGAACGGGTCAATATGGATATCAGTGTGACCAAACGCTTTGATGATGGCTGGGCAACGACCCTGAGTGCACGCAATATCTTGAGTACAGATTATAAAGAGCGTTTAAACAGTCAATCTGATGGCAGCCTGTATGAATCACGGGTGAATCAGGCCATTCCCAGTGTACTACTCAGTGTAGAAAAGAAATTCTAAACTGAAAGATAAAAACCGGTGCCAGACATTAATGCCAGTCAGTTAAGAAATTGACTGGCATTTTTCTTTTTTAAATTCATTATTATATTTGATATGTAGGAAAGTCATCCGCAACTGTTTGAGGCCGGACTATAATAAAAAATGATTGTTTCTGCGACAAATTTTCTAGTTGATAGTAGTTGACGAGTTTTGCGGAGGACAAATGCCTTTGGTTACTTTGGGCGAAACCAAAGTAACAAATGAGCTGCAAGGGTTTGATTGAAAATGGTAAGACTCCGCCATGACTTACTAAAAAATTAAAGAGTTTATTTCTAAACTCCTTAACTGATCAGCATTAGTTCCAGACACCGGTTTTTATCACAAGCTATTCGTTGTATTTACGCCTGTTGTGGATGAAGTTGATCGCCCTTTTGCTATGGGCTACTCAATTGTCTCATTCATTTGAGCTTTAAACCGACAGTCTCTTAAGCAAACTCGCTATTCTTAAAGTATGTTGCTTATTTCCTTTTTGCTCTATGACCTTATGTTCAATACGCCAGAGATAGTCAAAAATTTCAGACTCGCTTGCATTTTCATTCAGCATATTAAAAATTTTGGGTAAATAATCCTCATATTCATCCCGCATGGAAGGGTTACAGCAAATCCCCAAGGGATCCCATTCCTGCAGTAAAATTTTATGTATGGCATGTAATAATTTGACATCTTTATTTTGTGTGGCTTCCATACATCCCCCTACACTTCATCATAATATTCATATAAATAAAATATTTTTTTCAATGAAAGATAATCTATTCATAAAAGAAAAATATCTGTATCGCACTTTCAGATTTGTCCTTAACTTTTTCTTGTTCCTAAAAAATGATTTTTAAAATTATCTTTCACTCTAAAAGTTTTATCATTCATTCAAGCTAATTCCAACCCCCTTCCGCATTTTAATTTTCTACAATTCCTGCATCAAAAATATCTAAAATTTAAATGGTAGGTTTTTGGTAGGTGGGATTTTTTTACGCTTCATTGAATACTCAAATCACGGTGAGGGTCACCGATAATACAACGAATGGTAGAAGGAATCGCACCATGGCTTTTAAAAATATTGCAGATCAAACCAACGGTTTTTATATTCCCTGTGTTTCACTTTTCGGTCCAGGCTGTGCCAAAGAAATTGGCGCAAAGGCACAAAGTTTAGGCGCAAAAAAAGCCTTAATTGTGACTGATGCCGGTCTGTTCAAATTTGGTGTGGCAGATACCATTGCCGTCTACTTAAAAGATGCTGGTGTAGACAGTCACATTTTCCCGGGCGCAGAGCCTAATCCAACCGATATCAACGTGCATAACGGCGTACAGGCCTATAACGAACATGCCTGTGATTTTATTGTGTCCTTGGGTGGCGGTTCATCGCATGACTGTGCCAAAGGCATTGGCCTGGTGACAGCGGGTGGCGGTCATATTCGCGACTACGAAGGAATCGATAAAAGTACAGTTCCGATGACGCCGCTGATTGCGATTAACACTACAGCCGGTACGGCATCTGAAATGACGCGTTTCTGTATTATTACCAATACCGAAACCCATGTAAAAATGGCGATTGTGGACTGGCGCTGCACCCCATTGATTGCGATTGATGATCCTAAACTGATGGTGGCAAAACCTGCGGCCTTAACTGCAGCAACCGGTATGGATGCCTTGACGCATGCCGTTGAAGCTTATGTGTCTACAGCTGCCACTCCCATTACCGATGCCTGCGCAGAAAAAGCGATTAGCATGATTAGCGAATGGCTCAGCCCTGCGGTTGCCAATGGTGAAAACCTGGAAGCGCGTGATGCCATGAGCTATGCACAATATCTTGCAGGCATGGCTTTTAACAATGCATCGCTCGGTTATGTGCATGCAATGGCGCATCAGCTCGGCGGTTTCTATAACCTGCCACACGGTGTATGTAATGCCATCTTGCTGCCGCATGTCTGCGAGTTTAACCTGATTGCCTGCCCTGACCGTTATGCCAAAATCGCCCAGCTCATGGGGGTAAATACAGAGGGCTTAACCGTAACTGAAGCGGCATATGAAGCCATCCAGGCAATTCGCCAGCTTTCAGCCTCAATTGGTATTCCATCAGGTTTAGCCGAACTGGGGGTAAAAGAAGCTGATTTAGGCATCATGTCTGAAAATGCACAGAAAGATGCCTGCATGCTGACTAACCCGCGTAAAGCCACACATGCACAAGTGGTCGATATCTTTAAGGCAGCTTTGAAATCCAATGCATCGGTAGTCGATTTTAAAGCAGCCGTATAGACCTCCATGTAAGTCTTCTCTCCTATCTTTTGACTTACATTTTTGGCAACCCACATTCCCGCTCCAGTCTGGAGCGGCTGAGGAAATCGTCTTGAACCGGCTGTTTCCTCAACTGTTCCCTTGGACCCTGTATAACACGGGGTCAGGAATGGGGTTGCTTTTTTTTATTAAAATAATTCAATTTGACAAATTACTGCCCATCATGAAGGATAAGAAAAAACCGATGTTTCCAAATGAGTATAACAATGACAAATGGCACAATCACAAATGGCACCCTTGAACCGCTTTACCAGCTGGATGTATTAGGTCCAGGCTATGAACAGGCCACGCTGGACTTTCCCGATGATTATGAAGGTCAAGTCACTGCAACTTTAATTCGAAAAAAAGCAGCGCAAACCACCCCTAAAGCTGTTTTATATATTCATGGTTTTATTGATTATTTTTTTCAAACCGAAATGGCAGAACGGTTTAACCAGCATGGTTTTGACTTTTATGCGCTAGATTTACGCAAATATGGCCGCTCACATCTGCCCCATCAAAAATATTATAACGTCCGCGAAATGTCAGAATATGATGCCGAGATTAGCCAAGCCTTAGACATTATAGGTGCAGAAGGACATGATGCGGTGCTGCTCTGTGGACATTCGACTGGCGGCTTGACCACCACACTTTATGCCGCCCATCATCCCGATCATCCATTAATTAAAGCACTTTGGGTCAATAGTCCCTTTTACGACTTTAATATGAACCCGATCAAGAAAAAATTGGGGCTGCCTAATTTAAGTCGCGTCGGCAAAATCTGCCCGGATTTAAAGTTCCCCAGCGAACTGAATAAATGGTATGTGACCAGTCTGCACCACAGCTTGAAGGGAGAATGGGACTTTAATCTGGAATGGAAACAAATCACTTATCCTATGGTTCGCCTCAGTTTTGTCCGGGCCATTTTTGAAGCACAAAAAGAAATTCATCAAGGCGTGAGCTTAAATGTCCCGACTTTGGTGATGCATTCCCATCAGACCAAAAATCCGAAAAAATGGCATAAATATGTTCAAACCAGTGATGTGATTCTGGATGTCAAGCACATAAAAAAATATGCCAAAAAAATAAAAGGTGATGTCACCATCTGCGAAATAAAAGATGGCTTACATGACTTGGTACTGTCAGAAAAATCGGTGCGCGAAACTGTCTATCAACAACTGTTTGAATGGTTAAAGCAGAAAGGCTTATAAAGACAATTATCCGATATCAGCATTAATTGTCTTTATATTTCAGCAAGGTTTGATGCACGGGGTGAGTTTTTGGCATCAGTTCAATCAAGCGCTCCACCGCATCAATCGCTTCTGGAAAATGTGCCACGTGTTTAAGCAAAACATCGGTTTCATTGGCTTTAAAAATGGCATGACTTAAACGCGATTCCAGACAATCACGCCAGGCACATAAAAATGGGCTTTCCGTTTTTGCCAGAAAAACACCGGTACAGAGTTTTAAGGCAGAATCGATATATCCGGCATCAAGAGACTGTTCGGTCAGTAAAAAGTCAGCTTCGACATGTGCCAATAAACGATAAGGCCTGGAACCCAGCATACCGCCTAGAATATCGCGCAACTGTGACATTTCTGCCTTTAAGGTGCCGATGCTGACTTTGCGTTCACCGTATAAGGCCTGATGTAAACTGTCCAGGCTTAAACCTTGCGGACACAAAGCCAGAATGGTCAAAATTTCGATTTGTCTTGGCGTGAGCACCAGGACCTTGCCATTAAACAACACTTGCGGCACGGAAAAAGCCCGGATAAACAGGCGCTGTTTTTGATATTCAAGTAATGCCGATTGAATAATCGAGGCACATCGTTCAGCTGCAAGCAGGCCCAGACTATTATGCTTTTGCCAGGTGGTCGACAGGTCAATCACCCCTAAAACCTGTTTGGAATAGGGATCAACAATCGGTGCTGCATAACAGACCCAATCATGAATGGAAGACATGTAATGCTCATTGGAAAACACACAGCTCGACTGCTGGGTTTTAAGTGATAAAGCCAAGGCATTGGTTCCGACCAGTTCCTCGCGCCACTGCCCGCCTTCGATAAAATGCACGCTTTCGGCTGCACGCTGCATTTGTGGGCTCGACGCTGTCCAGATGATGGTACTGCCGATATCTCCAACCGCCAGCACCATGGAAGATTGTTCAGCAATATGTTTTAAATCCTGCATACAATGTTGCAGGGCTTGTGCCAGGGCCGAAGGATAGGTTTCTTTTTGTAAATGAACCAAGGGCGCAGCTGCACGATCTTTTGGGATTTCAGCAGAAGTCGAGCGTTGCCAGGAACTGACAATGCTTTGGCCCAATTGTTCCGCATGCAAGGGAGAAAGACTGCTACTTTGTCTAAACTGCTCAATTTTCTGTCTTTTTTGCATCAAACTTTGCTTATTCATCATTCCTTATTCTCACAACAATTCATGACTTACATCCACTGTAATCTTTATTTTTTAAGACTGTTTGGAAAGATTGTAAACCTTCTTGTCTCCAACCTTTCTCCAACCTTATTCCCTGTATGCTAATCAAATAATGTACAAAAGTACCTTATACCAAAGCTGTAGATACAGCTTCTCCACACGAGAATAAGCAAAGGAAAATACATATGCGTTACGTCGATCCTAATCAACCCGGTTCAAAAGTTCAGTTTAAGGCCCAGTATGAAAACTTCATTGGTGGACAATGGGTCGCTCCTGTAAAAGGAGAATACTTTGACAATATTTCTCCTGTAGATGGCAAAGCCTTCACCAAAGTTCCGCGCTCAAGCGTTGAAGATATCGAACTGGCACTCGATGCAGCGCATAAAGCCAAAGCACAATGGAACAAGTCCTCTCCGACTACCCGTTCCAATATCCTGTTAAAAATTGCCGACCGTTTAGAAGCCAATCTGGAACTGTTGGCGGTTGCTGAAACCTGGGATAATGGTAAGCCGATTCGTGAAACCCTGGCAGCAGACATTCCTTTGGCGATTGACCATTTCCGCTATTTTGCCGGCTGTATCCGTGCACAGGAAGGCGGCATTTCAGAAATCGACGAAGATACCATTGCCTACCATTTTCATGAGCCTTTAGGTGTGGTCGGACAGATCATTCCGTGGAACTTCCCGATTTTAATGGCGACCTGGAAACTGGCACCGGCTCTGGCTGCGGGTAACTGTATTGTTTTAAAACCTGCCGAGCAAACTCCGGCAAGTATTTTGGTCCTGGTTGAACTGATTCAGGACCTGCTACCGGAAGGCGTATTAAACGTTGTGAACGGTTATGGCATTGAAGTGGGCCGCCCACTGGCTACCAACCCGCGTATTGCCAAAATTGCATTTACCGGCTCAACAGCTGTGGGTCAGCAGATCATGCAATATGCAACCGAAAATATTATTCCGGTCACACTAGAGTTGGGCGGTAAATCACCAAACATTTTCTTTGAAGATATCATGGCTCAGCAAGATGACTACCTGGAAAAAGCGCTGGAAGGCTTTACCATGTTTGCGCTGAATCAGGGGGAAATCTGTACCTGTCCATCACGTGCGTTAATTCAGGAAAGTATTGCTGACCAGTTCCTGGAGATGGCCGTAGAGCGGGTAAAACGCATTAAAACCGGTCATCCGCTGGATACCGACACCATGATTGGTGCTCAGGCATCGCAAGAGCAGCAGGATAAAATCTTGGGCTGTATTGCCACAGGCCGTGAAGAAGGTGCTGAATTGCTGACTGGTGGCGGTGAACGCCGTGAAGTGGGCCAAGGCTTCTACATTGAGCCGACCATTTTCAAAGGTACCAATGACATGCGTACATTCCAGGAAGAAATTTTCGGACCGGTACTGGCAGTGACCACCTTTAAAGATTTTGATGATGCCATCCGAATTGCCAATGACACCATTTATGGTTTGGGTGCGGGTGTCTGGTCACGTTCTGCGCATACCTCTTACCGTGCGGGCCGTGCAATTGAAGCTGGTCGTGTATGGACCAACTGTTATCACATCTACCCTGCGCATGCCGCTTTCGGTGGTTATAAAAAATCAGGGATCGGACGTGAAAACCACAAGATGATGCTGGATCATTATCAACAAACCAAAAACTTGTTGGTCAGCTATGCCACCAAGCCAATGGGCTTCTTCTAACATAACCTTGTATAAAGGATATCAAAAGCGAACTTCGGTTCGCTTTTTTTGCTTTAAATTGCAAACAATCCAAGAGAAATCTTCATTTTTCTGGCTATTCAGGCTAAATTGCACTTATTCCTGCCCTCTTAGAAAAATAGTATATGACTACAGCATCTCCAGACTTTCCCGACACCATTTATGCCATTCAGCATCTTGCTTTTGAAGATCTGGGTGCATTGGAAGATATATTTTATCAACTGGGCTTTCGGGTACGTTATTTTGAATCCGGCGTAGATGACCTAAGCAAAGCATTTCAGCATAAAGGCTTAACTATTATTTTAGGTGGACCGATTGGGGTTTATGAAACAGAGGACTATCCATTCTTACAACAAGAAATAGACTTACTTAAAGTTCGCTTAAAAGAAAATTTGCCAACTTTAGGCATTTGTCTGGGTGCCCAACTGATTGCGCATGCCTTGGGAGCCAAAGTCTATGCAGGCCATCAAAAGGAAATTGGCTGGAGTCCCTTAAGCCTGTCCAATACTGAACATAACCTTCTTGCACCCTTAATGGATACCCCGGTATTACACTGGCATGGAGATACTTTCGATTTACCTGAACAGGCTGAATTATTGGCCAGTTCAGCAATTTATCCCAATCAGGCCTTTGCGATGGGTAAAAACATTCTGGCCTTGCAATTCCATATTGAAGTTGCAGCAGACAGTCTGGAAAAATGGCTCATTGGCCATACCTGCGAATTACGCAAAGCCAATATCTCCATTCCTGCTTTGCGGGCAGACAATCAACGCTATGCCCATGCCTTAGAAGTGCAGGCCCATGCTGTATTGCAGACATATCTCCAACAGATTTCAGCAATTTAAAGAAAAATTTCAATAAAAAAGCACCATCTTAATGGTGCTTTTTTATGAGCCACTTCGAACTTATTTTTTCGCAGGAACAGAGGCTTCAGTGGTAATGTTTACCGTGATTTTATCGCCCACATTTGGAACATAAGCGCCTACGCCAAATGCAGAACGGTTAAAAGAAGTCGTTGCATTGAAACCAATAGACTCTGCTTTAGTCATTGGGTGTACGCCCTGTTTATTTAAAACTGCATCTAAAACCACCGGTTTGGTTACATCTTTTACGGTCAGGTTACCCGTGATTTTGTATTTGTTTTTACCTAAAGCTTGAACCTTGGTACTTTTAAAAGTGATGTTCGGGTATTTGGCAGCATCAAAAAAATCTGCTGTTTTTAAATGCTCATCCAATGCTTTGACATTGGTATTTAAACTCGATAAAGGAATAGTCACATTCACAGATGAATTTGCAGGTTTTGCATTATCAACGTTAATGGTACCTTGAATGTCGCTAAAGTTTGCAGATGGGGTAGAAAAACCAAAATGGTTCCAGCTAAATACAGTCGCTGTATGGGTTGGGTCAATTTGGTAAGCCACAGGCTTTGCCAAAGACAATGTTGCTACCGATGCTACCGCCAAACCTAAAGTTATTGCTTTGAAATTCATGTGTCATTATCTCGCTTTGGAATGGTTATTAGTCTATACCTTTCTTATCTTAATTCACCGATATACATAAAACGATATGTTGCAAGAATAGAACAATTACCGGTTATCTAGCCCTATAAATGAAATGATAAAATCACCTAATCTTAATATATTGATAATCATCACAAATTATTTTAAACCCTGATCCGCAGCTTTATTGGTTTTGCCGCTTCTGTCTGTTTTTATTAAGAATTTCATACAAAAATATACAGTTTATAAAAATCATGATGAAGTCATCAAAATTGAGCTATGCCTAACTGATGATTTTTAAATGTCCAAAATAATCAAAGCCCCAACTGGGGCTTTTTAAAGGTCTTTCATCTTTATAACTTTTCAACCAGAATACGGTCGATTTGCTTCAAACCGGTATGCTTTTCATGATTCTTACGACGAATCTTAATCACTTTGTCTTCCTGCAAGTCTTGCAGCATCAGTTCAACCGCAACCATGGCATCAAGTTCAAGGTCTGCACCAATCCATTTTTGTTCACCAGCATCCATCAGGACAATTTCATCATTAATCTGATCATAAAGGCTCATATTTTCCTCACTTGGGGCAATCATGTACCCCGGGCTGAATACTGTATGAATGAATTAATTTTAAACCTGTAGCTTTAAATCATTCGTTACAAATCGTTATTTTGCAATAAAAAACGCCCCTTCTACTGGGGCGTCTTTTAACCGGCTAATCGAATCGATTAAGCGGTAATTTCTTTCACAGCTGCAACCACTGCTTCAGTGGTAATACCGAAGTATTGGAACAAATCTTTTGCAGGCGCAGATTCACCGTAAGTGGTCATCCCGATCACGCGACCATCCAGACCCACGAATTTCCACCAGTAATCCACATGCGCAGCTTCAACGGCTACACGCGCACGAATATGAGATGGAAGAACCGCTTCACGGTAAGCAGCATCCTGTTTCACAAACTCTTCAGCACATGGCATAGACACTACACGCACACCTTCAAGCTGCGCATAAGCTTCCATTGCCAATGAAACTTCAGAACCTGTGGCAATAATGATGGCTTTTAATTCACCTTTTTCTTCAGCCAGAACATAACCACCTTTAGCAACGTTCTCAATTTGCGCTTGAGTACGGGCCTGGAATGGCAAGTTTTGACGAGAGAAAATTAACGCGGTAGGACCTTCACTACGTAACAATGCAGATTTCCATGAAATAGAAGCTTCTACAGTGTCACATGGACGCCAGGTATTTAAGTTTGGCGTGCCACGTAAAGAGGCGATCTGTTCTACCGGTTGATGCGTAGGACCATCTTCACCCAGACCGATTGAGTCATGGGTATAAACGTGGATGACACGCTGTTTCATTAATGCAGACATACGTACTGCATTACGCGCATATTCCATGAACATCAGGAATGTTGCAACGTAAGGGATGAAACCGCCATGCAGTGCTACACCGTTGGCAATTGCAGTCATACCAAATTCACGTACGCCGTAGTGAACATAGTTACCCGCCGGATTGTCTTGTACGCCTTGCGCACCTTTCCAAAGCGTCAGGTTAGAACCTGCCAGGTCAGCAGAACCGCCCAGAACCTCTGGCAATAATGGTACAAGTGCCTGAAGTGCATTCTGGCTGGCTTTACGGGTTGCAATGGTTTCTGCTTTTGCATTCACTTCAGCAATATAAGCATCTGCTTTAGCGACGAAGTCAGCCGGTAATTCACCGCTTAAACGGCGTTTAAGTTCAGCTGCTTCAGTTGGGTATTTTGCGGCATATGCTGCAAAAGTTTCATTCCATGCAGATTCAGATTGAGCACCCTTGTCTTTGGCATCCCAAGCTGCATAAACGTCAGCAGGAATCACAAATGCTTCTTCTTTCCAGCCCAACGCTTCACGAGTCAATGCGATTTCGTCGTTACCCAGTGGCGCACCGTGGCAATCTTCTTTACCTTGTTTGTTTGGTGAACCCAGGCCAATAATCGTTTTACAAATAATGATGGTTGGCTTAGCCGTTTCCGCTTTTGCTTCTACAGTCGCCTGACGAATCGCATCGCTATCGTGACCATCCACTTTAATCACTTGCCAGCCATAAGATAAGAAACGTTGTTCTGTATCGTCAGAGAACCAGCCTTCAACTTCACCGTCAATAGAAATGCCGTTGTCGTCATAGTAGGCAATTAACTTACCTAGACCCAAAGTTCCTGCCAGTGAACATGCTTCATGTGAAACACCTTCCATCAAGCAGCCATCACCCAGGAAACAGTAAGTGAAATGGTCTACAACCTGAATGTCGTCTTTGTTGAATTGAGCAGCCAAGGTTTTTTCAGCTAAAGCAAAACCAACCGCATTGGCAATACCCTGACCCAATGGACCAGTCGTGGTTTCAATCCCTGGTGCATAACCTAATTCTGGGTGACCCGGAGTTTTAGAATGTAACTGGCGGAAAGATTTTAAATCTTCGATAGAAAGATCATAACCGGTCAAATGCAATAGCGCATATTGCAACATAGAACCATGGCCATTAGACAATACAAAACGGTCACGGTTTGCCCATTGCGGGTTTTGCGGGTTGTGATTTAAAAATTCGCGCCAAACGACATCAGCGATGTCTGCCATCCCCATCGGAGCACCTGGATGTCCTGAATTTGCTTTTTGCACAGCATCCATTGCCAATACACGAATTGCGTTTGCAATACGACGTTCGTTAAGCGGGGTTGTCATAGGTCAGAGTCCAACTAAATCGTTTAAAGAAGATGATGAATAGGAAAATTCAAAGCTGGCTATATTGTCTTAAAAAAACAGTAAGGGGTAAAGCCTAATAGCCAACATTTCGGCATTTATTCACCTCGGGACATATTTTAATGCAGGCAAAACTCAATTTCACATCATTTGCAGGGACTTGGCACATAGGTAAATGCCTTGACCTATTGAGTTTAAAACTTATATATGACATTTGAACGAACAGTCCGCTGCCTTTTAGCAAGTGGATATATCATTCAAGACCTCTATCATTCATAAAATCATTTTCATTTGCTAATGATTTGATAGATTTCCAATACAGAATCAAAGCAGCTCAATTTTAGTTTCGCGAGAATGATGAATAAATATGCAAAAACCCAAAAAACTGAATTAAATTCAGCTCAAATATAACTAACTGAAAAATTTAACCCCTGTTCATGGTTTCTTTTTACTGGATGGCTTTTATTCAAACTCTTCCCAGCAAGCTGGATCAAGTCTAAATCCCAGCCAAGGAAATAAATATAAGCAGCTAATATTTATCATCTTTTTAAACCATAAAATCCTTTTATTATTCTCCATGAGAGTTTTTCAATTCAAAACAGTCCCACGTTTGAATTCCTGGGTAAATATTTGCTTAACAAAATTCATGAAGGGTAAATGCCAATTTTCAAACTCAATTTTACTGGCTTATCAGTTTTTTAGATGCCCATATCAATTAAAAAGTCATTGAATTGAAATAAATTCATCCATTTTTATCGTCTAGAACTGGCCCAAAAGACCAACTCGATGTAACATATTGCGTCTTTTGAATTATTAACTGTGATAGGACTTATGCGCGAGTACGCTGTATTTACCTCGGAATCTGTAAGCGAAGGCCATCCGGATAAAATGGCTGACCAAATCAGTGACGCTATTTTGGATGCAATCTTAAAAGAAGACCCATATGCACGGGTTGCTTGTGAAACGCTTGTAAAAACGGGTGCGGTAGTACTTGCCGGTGAAATCACAACAACGGCAAATGTTGACTTCGAAGCGATTGTACGTCAAACCGTAAATGGCATTGGTTACCACCATTCTGACCTCGGTTTTGATGGTTCAACCTGTGCGGTAATCAACATGATTGGTAAGCAGTCTCCTGAAATTGCTCAGGGTGTAGACCGCCAAAAACCTGAAGATCAGGGTGCCGGTGACCAGGGCTTGATGTTCGGTTATGCCAGCCGTGAAACTGACGTTTTAATGCCAGCTCCAATTTCATATGCACACCGCTTGATGGAAAAACAGGCTGAGTTACGTCGCAATGGTTCTCTACCATGGTTACGTCCGGATGCGAAAAGTCAGGTGACTTTTGCCTATGAAAATGGCCTGCCGGTTCGTCTGGATGCCGTGGTACTTTCTACCCAACATGATCCTGAAATTTCACAAGCCAATCTTAAAGAAGCTGTGATTGAAGAAATCGTGAAAAAAATCATTCCTGCAGAAATGTTCCATGCAGACACCAAATTCCACATCAACCCGACCGGGATGTTTGTGATTGGCGGTCCTGTGGGTGACTGTGGTTTAACTGGCCGTAAAATCATTGTCGATACTTACGGCGGTATGGCTCGTCACGGCGGCGGTGCGTTCTCTGGTAAAGATCCATCAAAAGTTGACCGTTCAGCAGCTTATGCCGGCCGTTATGTAGCGAAAAATATTGTGGCAGCGGGCCTTGCAGATAAATGTGAAATTCAGGTGTCTTATGCAATTGGTGTTGCTGAGCCAACTTCTATTTCAATCAATACATTTAATACTGCAAAAGTGCCTGAAGAATTCATTATTCAATTGGTTCGTGAGCACTTTGACTTACGCCCATATGGCATCACCCGCATGTTGAACCTGATTCAACCGATGTACAAGCAAACTGCAGCTTATGGTCACTTTGGCCGTCAAGGTTCAGACACTGCATTTACCTGGGAAAAAACTGATAAAGTCGAAGCGCTTAAAGCTTCTGCCGGACTGTAATTTTTCCATCAAAAAGCCCACATTTTTGTGGGTTTTTTTATTTCTGCTTTAAAATAATATACAAAAGCTTAAAATGTTATGATCAATCATCTTTTTATGGCACAGGATAAAAAAAATGGCCGTTATTCTTCAAGTTGACTTCCCTTCTCAAGGTCCATTTGGAGCGGAAATGAGTCAAGCCTATCAGCAACTTGCCGAAAGCATTAATCAGGAAGATGGCCTGCTATGGAAAATATGGACAGAAAATAGTGCCAATCAGGAAGCAGGCGGCATCTATTTATTTGACAGCCACGCCAATGCAGAAAAATACTTACACATGCACACTGCACGTCTGCAAAGTTTTGGCATCGATCATATACGTGGAAAAATTTTTGAAGTGAACCAGGCTCTATCTGCCATCAATCAGGCAGACTTTTTAAATATCTAAAAACTGATCCCCACAAAAATCCTGATCATCAACAATCAGGATTTTTTCAATCCTTCAAACCGAAGTCTATTATTGTCTGGCACTAATCACTTCCAGTACCGAGGGTTGCACCGGAACGTCTTGATGATCCTGTAAATAAACATGGACAATCTTAAAAAGAATTACGGCTGCCAGGCAGGTTAAAATACAAAAAATCCAGAAACCATAAGGACTTTTAATATTGTGTGAACCGCAATTTGTGCATTCTTTTTCGGTTGATTCAACAACCTTGTTACAACAAGCACAATGATATTGATATAACATAGGTATGCTCCTATCACTTTCTACTGTTTTTGTTTTTATTTTTCCACTCTTGGCACTGATGGACTGGAGTCTCAATAAAATATTAAGCCAGTCTTTTGGGTAATACAAGCCTATTGAGTCACCTGTAAAGCTCCCTAAGCAAAAACATCATTAAAATCATAATAAATTATTAATTTTTATATAAAATTTAAAACCTCAAAATAAAGAGTGATGATTTATAATACGCATACATCACCTTTTAATCTTGATATTTTTATCTCCACCTGCTGGCTCATATTTTTAGTAAAATAGCGGTAAATGACCTGGAGGATAGGATGGTTCAACTGATTAAAAAAGGCGGCTTACGCGAACGTGCCAACCGTAGTCGTAGTTATAAAGGTTCAGAAAATACAGAAACAACCTTAAAACCTAACCGTTATGTACAGCCACAAAAACATGAGCAAGTCATATCCCCTGCTCCCTCATCTATTCCTGCGACTGAAGATATCAGTACAGAGCATTAAAGCATGGTCAATGCGTCATACCACAACCAGATGGCAAAAATCAGGAATAATCCGCCCGAGATCACATCAATATAACTGCCCGAACGCTGATAGGCCCTTTTAATTTTTGGCATGGATAAAATCAACATGAGCAGAGCAAAGACCAAAAAGGTTTGTAGGGGAATAATGATGGCCAGCTGTGTTTTTAAATGGCTTGAAGCGGAAGAACTTAAGGCCAGAGAAAAGACACTACTAAAATAAATCAGCGTTTTGGGATTGGAGAGATTGGTCCATAATCCCGATAAAAAATAATTTTGGGTATCTGCTGTCGCAACCTGTTGACCATCCGTCTCTACGCCGGTGTGCTGTTTAAGGGTTTTTAAACCGCCATTCAACATGGCCCAGCCCATCCGCGCTAAAAACAGCCCACCAACCAGCATCAAAATCTGTTGTATCCAGGGAAATTGTTCAACCAGTACAGTGAAACCCAGCAAGGTCAGCACCACCCAAACCAGAATACCCACAGAAATACCCAGAATAATCTTTAATGTATTCGCTCTTGAGGTCGATGCCGAACTTCTGGCAATCAATAGAACATCCGGTCCCGGGCTAAGCTGTGCAACAAAATGCAGTGCACAAATGGTCAAAAGCAGTGACATAGAAAGAGAGGAGATTTTTTAAAAACCGTATTATATCGCCTGTTCAATTTTTTGCATGATTGCAGCTTTAAATAATTTAGATAAAAATCCAGAACATAAAAAAGCCGAATTCTCATGATTCGGCTTAAAAATATCATTTAAAAAATTATTTTTTCACATCTTTCATTTCAATTTTTTTCGCTTCGGGTGTCACTTCACGCGCTTCACCATCAATAATGCTGGAATCGCGACGCTGTGAACCGCCCTGTTGCATGTCTTGCATTTGACGCATTAAATCGGCAAATGGATTCTGACCCTGAGCATCACCACCCATGCCATTCATATTACCCATCATGCCACCCATCATTTTATCCATCATGGCTTGCTGACGTTTGGCCATGGTTTTCATCATGACATTTTTAAATGTATTCTGAACGCCCGGAATCAAAATCAGTAATGCCAAAACATCGGTTATTAAACCTGGAATCAGCAGGAAAAAACCGGCCAGAATTTTAGGCAGATTATTGGTCAATGCAGGGTCGCCACTCATTTGCCCCATCTGCATCTGCTGCATTTGCGGCATTAAACCCGCTGAATATTTACGAATCAGGTTCATACCGATAAAAAAGGCGGCAACAAACCAGAAAAACACGTACCACATGCTGCCGACGAGGTCGCCCACGCCAATCCAGACAAAGACTTCCAGGATTAAGCCAACCAGTACAATAAGAAATAATTTCATGAAAATTAATCTAATCTCAACAAAATGAATAAGGTGTAGTCATTTACGGCTTAATCACCATCAAGCTTTTTTGCTACGCTTATGTAACAATATGGGCATTATTTTATTTTTAAAGGCTTTGCATGTCATTAATTATCGGTATTGACCCCGGTTCACGTTTAACAGGTTATGGCATCATCGAAAAAGATGGGCAGAAACTGACTTTTGTAGATGCAGGAACCATTCGTACCGAAACTCCGGAAATGCCTGAGCGTTTAAAACGGATTTTTGCAGGTGTGGAACGGATTGTTAAATTTCATGGCCCTACTGAAGCCGCAGTCGAACAGGTGTTTATGGCACAAAACCCGGACTCGGCTTTAAAACTCGGTCAGGCCCGTGGTGCAGCCATTGCGGCTTTGGTCAATCTGGATTTGCAGGTTGCTGAATATACGGCCCGCCAAATCAAGCAATCGGTCGTGGGTTATGGGGCAGCGGATAAAGAACAGGTACAGATGATGGTGATGCGGATTTTAAATTTAAGCATTAAACCACAGCAGGATGCTGCCGATGCACTGGCCGCAGCCATTTGCCATGCACATGCGTCAGGCAGCATGAGTAAAATGGCGGTACTGAATGCCTTAGGGGGCATGGCCCGTGGTCGTAGCCGATATAGTGTTCGCAGACGCTAAGTCAATTCATGAAAGATATGGCGCAAAATCCTGACGCATTTCCCGAACTGAGGGTTCCTTGCTATAGGTAAAAGTGATTCTCCGTCCAAAGTTCCTGACGTTCTTTTTCTGGCTCGGATCAATTCGAATCAACACCAGCTCATCCAGTTCGTTACGATGGTTAATTTCACAAATCATAATGGTCTGATTCTTTTCAATGACCTTATATTTATTGAATTCTTTTTGCACAATGTCTTTAAATGACCTGCTCGCTGAACTCATATCAGCGCGCTGCGTATAAATAACGATGAATATGCATAAGATCACGACTATAGCCACCACCAGATATTTATCCATCTTTCCCTCTTAGATCATTATTCTGATTGCGTTTTCATTGAATACAATATTTTAAAATCTTTCAGATTCGAATCTGGCTGAACTGGTGTTTGAATAATATGGGAAACTTCTGCCCGATAAGGCCCTGCCCAACTTCGCTGCACAAGTTTCTGAATAGTCAGTTCATCACCGACAAGCATGGCCTCCACTTCACCCGTGGGCAAATTTTTCACATAACCTTTCAGTTCTAATTCCCGGGCCTGCTGTTCAAACCAGCGACGATAACCGACACCTTGAACCTTGCCCTGAATAAGGAGTTTGATCGCCTGATTCATTTGTGACTTCCCTGATTCACCACATGATAAATTGCTGCGTTCATATGATGGGCCTGCAAACCGCGCATGCCTTGCTCTGCCAGCCAGTCTCCCGCCAAGGCATGCAAGCTTACAATTTCATGCAGCTGGATTTTCCCGGCAAACTGGGCTTTTAAACTGGCAGTCATACCGGCCAATACATCCCCCATACCACCAGTTCCCATACCCGCATTACCGGCGGTACAAATCCACAGCTGATCTTGCAGAATCAGACTGCCTGAACCTTTCAGTACCCATTGTCCGGCATATTTTTCCTGAAGTTGATGAATGGCGGCTATCCGGTCGCTTTCAACTTCTTTGACCGAGCAAGCTAACAATTTTGCTGCTTCACCCGGATGTGGTGTGGCATAAGTATCCGATTTTAATGCTTCTGGATGCTCGGCTAGAAACCACAGTGCATCTGCATCCAGCACGACCTGTAAATGATCGGCGGCATTGATTTTAGGGAACCATTTAAAATATTGCTGTTCCGACCAGCTGTCACGGCCAAGTCCCATCCCGAAACTCACCGCATCAACATGATCTAAAAGCTGCTGAATCTCGGCTTTGGTCAAGGCATTGATATCACGCAGCATGATATTCGGTGCACGGGCCAAAATTGCGGTGTGATGCTTTTCATGGCAGACAATGGTGACTTTGCCTGCACCCGCACTAAAGGCCGATTCTGCCGCCATCATCACTGCGCCGCCCATATTTTCATGACCACCCACCACCAGCACATGGCCATAACTGCCTTTATGACCAAAAGCCTCACGCTGTGGTAAAGAAATAGACCTTGGCGAAAGCTGGGCGATGGGCTGTAATTCGGCATCGGCAGGAATGAGTGAAATCACCTCCACCTGTCCGGCAAACTCTTTGCCTTGACCGGTAAAAAGTCCTGCCTTTAAGCCTAGCGCGGTATAGGTATAATCTGCCTTAATGGCACAAGGTAAAGGCTGACCGCTATTGGCGTGTAAGCCGCTTGGAATATCAATGGCGATTTTCAGGCCTGTCTGAGCATTAATTCCTTGAATGATCTGCTGCCAGTCTGCACCCAGCTCACGGTTTAAACCAATGCCAAACAGTGCATCAATATAAGCGTCATATTTTTTTTGAAATGCAAACCCTGCATAGATGCAGATTTCAGCATCTACTGCCTCCTGACAGGCAGTGTGCAAATCTTTGGATGCACCCAATTCAGCTGCGTAAATCTCGACATCAAAACCGTATTGTTTTAGATATTTAGCCGTGAGATATCCATCTCCGGCATTATTGCCCTGTCCACAGCAAACTGCGATATTTTGTATATTCTGTTGCTGAAAAACAGGAACTAAGCGCCGTGCAATGCTCCAGGCCACTTGCTGCATGAGGCCATAAGAACTGTTTTGCCGGGCAAACCAGCGTTGCTCCCAAGCTTGAATACTTTGGCTATGATAAACAGGGCTATGGTAAACTTGCTGAGGCATTGTTTTTCCTTTTTTATATCATTATGGCTTCTTCCACAGCATCACAAAAAATTCCTTTAGATCAAACCGATCCTGAAGCGCTGAAGGCGTGGATTAAAGCCCAGGCATTGCAATTAGGCTTTAGTGATTGTGTCATTGCCAAACCGGATGCTCAAGAAGAATTGCCACGTTTTCAGGAATATTTAAAACGTGGCTACCACGGTGACATGAAATTTCTGCAAGAAAATCTGGAAAAACGTGCTGACCCGACTTTGCTGGTGCCGGGAACCAAAAGCATCATCTGTGTACGCATGAATTATCTGGTCGAAACACCTAAACCGCGTTATGTACCAGATGAACCGAATGCCGCCATCATTGCACGTTATGCCCGTGGCCGTGATTACCATAAAACCATGCGCGGTCGCTTAAAGACTCTCGCCACGAAAATCCGGGAAAAGGTGGGAGATTTTGAATCCCGTCCCTTTGCGGATTCTGCGCCAATCTTTGAAAAATCCTTGGCTGAAAATGCCGGCATGGGCTGGACCGGAAAACATACCCTGCTCATTCATAAAAAATCAGGTTCTTTCTTTGTCCTGGGCGAGCTATTTACCTCGCTAGATTTGCCCTTTGATGGTCCTACCAGCAAGCACTGCGGCTCGTGTACAGCGTGTATTGATATTTGCCCAACCCAGGCTATTGTTGAGCCCTACATGCTGGATGCACGTAAATGTATTGCCTATCTGACCATTGAATATCAAGGCATCATTCCTGAAGAATTGCGCCGCGGGATTGGCAACCGTGTATTCGGCTGTGATGATTGCCAGCTGATTTGTCCCTGGAACAGTTTTGCCAAGAAAGCCACAATTGAAGATTTTAATCCGCGACATGGTCTGGATCAGGTGAGTTTACTGGACTTATGGCATTGGGATGAACAGACTTTTTTAGCCCATACCGAAGGTAGTCCACTACGACGTACCGGTTACCAAAGCTTTATGCGTAATATTGCGATTGGTTTGGGCAATGCGCCTTTTTCCCGTGAAATTATGGAAACTTTAAAGCAAACTCGCGACCAGCATGATGAGATTGTGCAAGTCCATATTGATTGGGCAATTCAAGAACAGCGGGCCAAATCCAGTTCAATAATGAACCAGAATTAACAGCTGTCATTCCAGTTTTTTAATTTCAAGATACTGACAAAGTTTTGCCCTAATAAAAAACATAAACTCCAGATCAGGACAAACTTGTAAAAATAATAAAAAAACTTTGCAGTGATATTTACATTAAATCGGTTCAGTTTGCTACTAAATATACAATCTCACCATGAGCATAAATTCTAAAAACCCATCGTGAGATATTCTTATTTTTGGTCGTTTATGCCTTTGGATTTGCCATAAATTATGTATGATAAAAGCAATAATGAAGATGATTATGGAATTTCACTAATGAATGTACGTAATGACTGGACACGAGAAGAAATTCAGGATTTATATAACCGGCCTTTTTTAGATCTGGTTTTTGAAGCACAGCGCATTCATCGTGAACATTTTGCTGCAAATACCATTCAGGTCAGCACCCTGCTTTCAATCAAAACAGGTAAATGTCCGGAAGACTGTAAGTATTGTTCACAATCTGCACATTACGATTCAAAACTGGAAGCCGAAAAACGTATTGCCGTGGACAAAGTAATTCAGGAAGCCAAAGAAGCGCTTGCTTCTGGCTCATCACGTTTCTGCATGGGAGCCGCGTGGCGCAATCCGCATGAACGCGATATGCCCTATGTGCTGGAAATGGTAAGAGAAGTCAAGTCACTAGGTCTGGAAACCTGCATGACTTTAGGCATGCTTAATCAGTCGCAAGCAGAACGTTTAAAAGATGCCGGTCTCGATTACTACAACCACAATCTGGATACCTCACGCGAATATTATTCCAATGTGATCAGTACCCGTACCTTTGATGACCGTTTAAATACACTGGACTTTGTCCGTCAGGCCGGCATGAAAGTCTGTAGTGGCGGTATTGTCGGCTTGGGTGAAAGCAGTCAGGACCGTATTGGTTTGTTACATGAGTTAGCCACATTAGCGATCCACCCTGAATCGGTACCCATCAATATGTTGGTGCCTATTGAAGGTACGCCACTGGCTGATGTGGAAAAACTGGATGTCACTGAATGGATTCGTACCATTGCAGTTGCCCGCATTATTATGCCGAAGAGCTATATCCGCCTGTCTGCGGGTCGTGAATCCTTATCTGATTCTGATCAGGCGCTGGCTTTTATGGCGGGTGCCAACTCGCTTTTCTCTGGTGAAAAACTTTTGACCACCCCGAATGCCGGTGAAGGCAAGGACAGACAGTTATTTAGCAAGTTAGGTTTAATCGCAGAAAAAGCCAAGCCAACAGTCAAAGAACTCTCCGTCGATGCCATGGTCAGTTAAACTGAGCAAATTAAAAAAAAGCCCACTTGGGCTTTTTTTTATTTACTTTTTTATTTAACTAGAAGTAAGCAAAAGGCCATACCGTGCATTTAAATAATTTCCCCGACGGATAACGTCTGCTCCATTGGCATGGTAAACCACCAACTCCTGAGTAAAAGTGTCATAACTGAACGAATCAAAACAGTCCTGATGATGACTTAACCAGACCAAAGTGTCTGCCAATTGATCAGTGACAATGTAAGTATCTGCGGTAAAATCAATGCTCATGACTACAATTTCAAATAGCTTTAAATTGGTAGTTTAATCTTTTTTTCAATTTTTTCTAAGAACTAAAAAGTGAGCCTGAAGCCACTACTGTCCCATAGTTTCATTTAAAGCGGTTTATTCACTCCACACTTTCTGCATTCCTTATGATGTTCCCCGATCTCTTCCATGTGTTCGTATTCATACACATGTAAGCAAAATAATTTCATAAGTAATTGAAGCATCTTCCCAACTCCCTTCTGATTGTTTTTAAAATTTAAATTTTTTAAAAATATATTTCATCCCGAAATATCAATGTGATTAAAAAAACATCACAATTTATTTATTACCATATTTTTATGAAAATTCAAATAACTTAACTCATAATTTTTCAATAAAATTACACAATAAACTTCACCTTAATGACTTAAAAAAGTAAGGCTGTTTTTAAAAGTATGTGGCTATTTATGTTCAACGTCATTCACTTAAGATACATCCAGAGTCGGTATCATGACCGATTGTACAAAAAGAGAAGCTCTACACGGTTAGACATAACCCTATTAAAAAAATAGTTTTCCGAGAAAGCCGAGGATTTATTTCTACTTTTTATTATTTTCAAGAGGCAGCTTATTTTGCTTCTATTTTGATAGGCAATAAAAAAGCCCAATACTGAATTGGGCTTATTCTTTACTCTTCAATTTCGATGGGATCTCCATCTTCAGGACGAATATGGCGTGTTCCATCATCTGCCGGATCAACACTTGAACCATCTTTAGTAATCGTGTTGTACATTTCATCCTCTTTCTTATCATTGATAAACTCTTCATCTTCAAGATCTAGAGGCTCATCATCGTCTTCGAAATCCAAGGGCTTTTCTTCATCTATCATGGCGATCCATCACTTATTTAACCAAGATAACTTCATATTCAAACATTCGCTAACGTTATTCAATAGTGGCTTTGTTGCATAAACCCATGACCACAGATTTATTCAGGCCTATAATCTGGCCATGAGTAAACCAGCCCTAAAATCTATCAAACAGGAAATTGGCCTTTTTACAATCAAGCCTGGATTAATCAAGGAAATATAACGATTTGGCTTGCTGCTAACCTACTCGATCATCCCCCCCTGAAGATGAATATATTGATTCAGTCTATATCGATGGGATTTTGATACATAATAATGCCGTCAGACAGTTTCAAATCGACAAGTACATGCACCTGTTCCACCCAGGAAAAATGCTAAGCCCTGGAACAACTCAAGGACAAGTTCCTTTGGGTGAAATGAATTGCTAAAGACAATAAAGCGTTTAGGTCGGACAATATGAAAAAATAGTCGGGGTACCATCGTCTAAGTCTGATAGAAACCAAGATGCCTGTCCTGCGTCAAATTATCAGCGATACATTGTCAGCAAAATATTTTTCAAGTCAGGAAATCCATGCATGTGTGGCAGTACTTAATAAATTTATTGAATGAGGCAGACCGCATGCCCGAGTTGTATCTTAAATTTGAATGGTTTGGGAAAATTTCAGCTTTTGAATATTTGTGCCCCAAAGCTTATCTAAAAACAAAAACCCCTTACGATTAGTACACGTAAGGGGTTGTTTTATATGGTGGGCCCAGACAGACTTGAACTGTCGACCAACGGATTATGAGTTCTTACTTCACTATATTTATTAGCGTTTATTAGAGTTCCTATATTGCTTTAATTTAATGATATACATAGAATTATAAAAACAACCAATCTATTTTGAGTTGATAAGAAAACCTTAAAATTGATTCTATCTGCTACCTATTTGCTACCTTTTTTTTATGACAACTACAACATTTAAATTTACAACAACTCGACTTGCACAATGCACCTGCCCTTCTGAAAAGGATTATGTAATTTATTGGGATGAATTAGTGAAAGGATTAGGCTTGAAAACTTATACCTCCTCTAAAAAATCATTCCTATTTCAGTCTCGTTTAGGTGGTAAAGTCATCAAAATAAGTATTGGTTCATTTCCAACCTGTACGATTGATCAAGCACGTCAAAAAGCTAAAGCGCTCGATATCATGTGTTCCAATGGAATTGATCCGAGACTTGAAAAAAAAAGACTCATTGCGAAAAATGAACAGGAAATCAAACAAAGTAAACGCAATAAACTCCTCTTTAAAGACGTTTGGGAAGATTATCTAGCAGCTAATAAATTTCGTTGGCGAGAAAGGACTTATAAGGATCATATTCGCTTAGCCTCTGGGAAAAATGAAATCAAGCTTGGCAAAAAAAGTTCTTTATCAAAACCACAACCCATATATGCCCTTTTAGATCTTCCTTTAAGTGAATTGAGCAGTATTATCCTTAAAGAGTGGTTAGATAAAGAAAATGAAACCAGACCTACATCAGCTGCACTTTCATATCGTCTGGTACGAGCTTGCCTGAATTGGGCTGAAGAACAAAGCTTATATACGGGGTTATTACCAGATAGATCTATTCATTCAAAAGCAGTCAAGCAATCTGTCGCATCTACTAAAGCAAAAAAAGACTGTTTACAGAAAGAACAACTACCAGCTTTCTTCAAATCAGTGCTTTCTTTACCAAACCAATATATGTCTGCATATCTCCTTACTACATTAATAACAGGGGCTAGACGTAATGAGATTGCTACTTTGAAATGGAAAGACATAGACTTAAAATGGAATACAATGAAGATCGTCGATAAAATTGATGATGAAGGTCGTATTATCCCTCTTACACCATTTATCAAAAATCTTCTTCTGAATTTACCTAAGCTTAATGAATATGTTTTTTATTCTGAAAAGTCATCCACTGGTTATATAGTAGAACCTACGAAAAGTCTTAAAACCTCAGCAGCTAATGCAGGAATTGATGACTTGTCAATTCATGGATTACGGCGTTCATTCAAAACTCTTTCAGAATGGGTATCTTTACCTAGTGGTATCGTTGCCCAGATTGCAGGACATAAACCTAGCGGTACCGAAGAGAAGCATTACACTGTGCGACCAATCGATTTACTTAGAAAATGGCATACAGAATATGAAAGCTGGATGCTATCAGAAGCTGGTATTACACAACAATAATTGTAAAAATATTCTTTAAAAAGCGTTCTAAGGCCCTTTTTATTCACTGTACTTTTGCTTCGGACTTTTAGGCCTATCAGGAAGAGTACGTTCTATAAGCACTGCCTCTAATGCTGGATTTAGATAATTTTTTTTGGAAAATGGTAAGATATGATCAATATAAAAGAGATATCAACTTAATTAGATAGCCTCAGTATTACTTGTTTTCTAATTTATTTCATATTTTAAAAAAATCATACTTAAAACATGATGGACTTGTATTCAAATACCTCCTAAAAATCATTTAATATGCTCAGTTAGAAATTGGAACTCAGATTTTATTAAATGTTAAATACAATCAAAGAAATTAATTTACATAAAGCATCGGAGATTTTTCATCAGCAAACGGTGTGGTTTGATTTAGAAATTGATCCTGTAAGTAAAAATTTCTTAATTGGCGGGTTGGTAGGGATTATAGAAGGTGAATATTATTCAACTCAATTTCAAGAAGCTGATTTAAAAACTGTTGTTAATATTTTGCACGAAGCAAAATATGTTGGTGGTCATAATATTCTACAATTTGATTTGCCATGGTTGGCAATATATACAGGGGCATATGCAACTCTAGAATATATTAAAAAGCATAAGGCCATTGATACTTTGGTGTTGTCGAGTTTACTTTTTCCTCATCGTCCATCACATGCATTACTTAAAATTTATAAGGTAAACAGTACTACGAATGAACCTTGTTATGATGCATTAGAAAGCTATCAACTGTATTTAGATCTTCATGAGGCATGGAAGACCCAGACCCATCCGCAAATTGTGAAATGGATTCAACAAAAAAAACCGCAATGGAACTTTTTACCAAATCCAAACACTTCCGAACATTATTTGGCTTATGAAGTACTGGCTCAACATGGCAATGTAAATAAATTAATTGATTATATTGAAAAAATTACAACAAATGAAGAAGCAAGCTGGATTGGTGCAATAGCATTTGCGCATTGGATACTCCATTTAGATGAGGCAAGCTGCCGTCGTCCTGCATGGCTGATGGATATTTCAGAATATGGTAAAAGCTTTCTTAAAGCTGAGAATTTTTTCTGGGAAAACAAACAGTTCCAGCACATTGATTTTAACACTGAAAGCCAAGAGATTTTTGGTTATTCCCTACGACAAGGGCAAGAAAAAATTATTAACACCTTGGCGAAAGGTGAAACTGTACCTATGGGGTTGTTACCAACAGGTGGTGGCAAAAGTTTGACTTTTCAATTACCTGCTTTTGTACTGAGTAAATATCGACGTGAATTAACTGTGGTGATTTCACCATTAAAAGCCCTCATGGAAGATCAGGTGTTGGGTCTACAAAATATTGATCCTTGGGGCACGAGAGCAGCTTGTTTAATTTCGGGACAAAATGCTGAGGAACAAAAACGTATCTTAGAAGAAATATGGTTGGGCAGTATTGATTTGCTTTATATCAGTCCAGAACGCTTACGTACCCACAGTATTCAGGCTTTATTACAGCGTCGTCGGCCTGCACTATGGGTGGTGGATGAAGCTCATACCTTTAGCCAATGGGGCACCGATTTTCGCCCTGATTTTATGCGCATTGGGCAATCTATTGCAAAATGCTATGCTAATGTTACAGAAGGTACACGCCCACAACTCATGTTAGTAACGGCCACAGCATCCCAACGGGTACTACAAGAAATTGAACGTGAAGTTGTGACACCTTTACAATCTTTGTTACAGGCACCATTAGAAACCGTCATGATGGAGCCTACCCAAAATGTATGGCGTGATGAAATAGACATTGAAATTCGTGAATTGGAACAAGATAGCCGTTTAGTTGAAATTGTCAAAATATTAAAACAAATTTTTCCACAGCGTAAAGCAGGATATGTAGTGGAAATGGAGGAATTAGAGACAACACATCCAGTAGTACTGATTTATGTACGAAATCGAGATAAAACCGAAATATTTGCTGAAGACTTAGCAAATCAAGGCTTTTTAACTGCTGCCTATCACTCTCGACTAACTAGTATTCAAAAAAAAGAGGTTCTAGAAAAATTTAAACAGCATCAATTAGATGTGGTGATTTGCACGAATGCCTTTGGCATGGGAATTGATCGAGCAAACATTCATACAGTCATTCATTATAGTCCGCCCAATAATTTAGAATCATATTTGCAAGAAATTGGCCGTGCTGCCCGTAAACAAGGTGAACATGGGTATGCAGTTTTATTTTGGAGTAAACAAGATCTAGATAGTTTGGTACGGAAAAATATTGCTAGTGAATTAGGTGGACATAAAGTATTAGCAGATTGTTGGCAACAGGTCATTTTACCGACTTTAAAGCGACCACCTGAAGAACGTTGGTTTAGTTCAGAAGAGTTAAAGCCGTATTTATCTTTTGATAATGAAGAATTAGTGACACAAATTCGTGTGCTCTTACTTGCCTTAGAGCGATATGGTTTGTTGCTTGAAAAAGATCAATTACCTGCTTTGTTAGGGGTGCAATTGTTAGGAGCTCCTAAAACCAGTAGCACACGGGCGGCAGATTTATATCAACGTTTAGCTCCATTACTTTTGAATCAAACACAACAAGTACAACTTTATTTACCTGAAGTTTCAGTTGCACTAGGAATGAGTGTACGGCAATTGCTTAATGGTATGCGTCAATTAGTGAAATTAGGTTGTGCACGTTGGACATGTGAAGTGCGGATTCGTTTTACCTATCGTTTTGCTTATACACAGCGTAAAGTGAGGGAAAAATATCAAGCATTAGAAGCGATTCAAGAATGCTGGGAGGCCTATCCGCCTGAAGATGTGACACGAACTGATTTACGTCAGTTAGATACATGGTTTAGCCAGCGTGGACACCGAGTGAAAGCCCGTGAAGTCTTCTATTTATTTAAAGTCTTTAAGCTGGTTTACCTAAAAGAGAACAAACACAGTTTAAGAGTTGAATCAAGGAACAAAGAACATACTTGGCAGGATTGGTTAAGCATTTCTAAGCAAATCTTGGCAGATGTGAATCACAGTTTAAATTTGGTGCAAGAACACTTACCTGAAGATATTCAAAAAAGCCATCAACTCAATGTCGATGACTTCTTGGAGCAGCATGATCTGGAAGTGGATGTCTTTTTAGAACATCTTGAAATGATGCAACGTTTTGGTTGGCTCAACGTTAGTCGTTTAGATGATGAAACACAAAAGATTTTCTTTATTGATTTACCTGAAGGTCAGAAAACAACAGGCCGTTTATATTCGAATGTTGCCTATCGTTATTTAGAAGAACATTATCAAGATCGTAACCGCCGTTTGCATTTAATGAATGCATGGCTACATCAGCCACCGACGCAACGAAAACCAATGCTCAATGATTATTTCAATTTAGATTTAAAAAATGTCTGTCAGCGTTATTTAGATGATCCTGATCAAGCCAAACAGGCGCATTTAGTCAATTATGAGACGTTGATTTTTCCAGAATTTTTAAATGATACTCAGCATCACATTATTGCAGATGATGAACGCCGTGCCATGTTGGTCTTGGCCGGGCCGGGCTCGGGTAAAACCACGATTATTGTGCATCGTGTAGCCAACTTGGTAATGCTCCGTAATATTGATCCTGAAAAAATCCTTATTTTGGCCTATAACCGTCAAGCAGTCTTTGAAATTCGTGAACGTTTAACTCGCTTAATTGGTTTGGATTATGCCTTTAATATCAATATTTTTACCTTTCATGGTTTAGCACGTCATTTGACCAATATTCATGAAAATCAAGCACCTCATAACAGTGATCCGAATTATAAATACCAATGGCTGTTAGAGCAGGCAGTTGAGTATTTAAATGATACTCCTCAATATTTTCAATATATTTTGGTGGATGAATTCCAAGATATTGATGATGTGCAATATCAATTAATTTCGCATTTGGCAGGGATGCAAATTGCAGAAGATGATCAAACAGACATTAGCCAACAAGGCTTTTTGGTGGCTGTGGGAGATGATGATCAAAACCTCTATGGTTTTAGAGGCGCTAATATTAAATATATTCAAGACTTTAAAAAAGATTATGAAATTCCAGATAGCAATGTGTTTTACCTCCTAGATAACTATCGTAGTCCAGAAGATGTCATAGAGTTAGCCAATCAATATATTCAAAACAGCTTGCCTGCACACCAGCGTTTAAAAGGTCCTGAACATGCTATTCGTGCCAATAATTGTGCTACGGGAAATATTCGCTTTGGACAATATCAGCAACAACATGGTTTAGATGCCATTCAATGGTTGGCAGAAGATTTAAAGCTTCAGTTTGAAGTGCGAAAGCAAAAAGCCACTGCGGATAAACCAGCGCAATGGTCGAATTTTGCCATTTTAGCCCGTCAGTGGAATGAGCTGTTAGTGGTACAACATGTACTGACTGAAGCCGGTATTCGTTTCCAATTATTAAATAAAAACGATAGCCTAGACTTAGCAGATAGCTTTTTGGCCAAACATTTATTTGCTGAACTTGAAAATCTCCCTGCATTAGACATTATTGAGGGGGATGCTGTTGAATATCTTGACAATTGGCTCAAGGACAGACAATGGAATCAACAAGATTTAAGTTGGATTATGCTCAAACAGCGTGTATCAGGTTATCGTGATTTAAGTTGCCAGCAAATGTTAGAGATTTTGCGTTCTGCACCTGAGCAAAAACGTACGGATCGCGTAATTTTAAGTACTTATCATTCTTCCAAAGGTTGTGAATATGAGCATGTTTATATTTATGATCAATGGAAAGCCATGGGACAAGAAGATTCCGAAAGTCAGATTCGGGCAATGTATGTAGCTCTCACTCGTGCCAAACAAAGTTTAACGCTTATTCAACCGCAAGATCTGCGTTGGCAATATCGTTATGATGTTAACGTGCGCCAGCATTTAAAGCATGTCACACCATTGCAATTTGAATCAGCCCCTGTAATTGATGAAATCAACTATTTTGAACAATTTGGCTTAGCAGATATTTATTTGTCTCATCGAAGTATTGTGCAAGAAGCAGGACGTAAACGCTTGTTAGATATTGCCAAAAATCAATATTTTGATGTGCGTCATCAGGTGAATATTCAAGCTAAATATAAACGTGATCAAAGTTTTGAACGCTTTGAAATCATAAGCACTGAAGGTGTGATTGGTGCATTTTCAAATAGTACCTCTCAGCGTTTGTATAAAATGGATCAGCAAGTGCGTGAAGTGACCTGTGTAGGCATGCAAATTGTGGACTATTATCAAGCAGATAAAAAATTTTATGAATCGGCCAATTATCGAGGTGAGGAACATAGCCATTATGTGTTTATTCCGACTTTGAAAATTCGGCGCTCATTATAGCTATATAAGTGATGCATGCAGATGACTACATTTTGTAGTCATCTGCATTTTATTCCTAAAAAGCCTTGTCAAATATCTAATTTTCTTTGAATCTAGGATATCAAAATTCAATTACAAGCTTGCACCCATTCTTGCAATGGGATATTCAGTCGTTTAAGTACGCTACGAATTAGGCCTGCATTATACTCAACGATCTTGCCATGATGTTTAAGTCTTCGAACTCTACCACCATGAGCTAAACGGCTGACATTAATCTCACTACCTTTACCTTGAGTAATAACGACATCAAATTTATCTTTCAATATTTTAAAGAACGTAGAGGACTTTAAGCTTTTATTGAAATAGTATTTTTCTTCTGCTGGTTTCCCATCAACTGAACCAACCGTCTCAGAATCCTCAGAAGCTAAATGCTGTAATGAACCCTGAATCTGAATCACCTCCAAATCGTAGGTATCATAGATAACATTGTTTTCATTATCTGCTGTCGCTTGATTCAGGCGTTTTTTTACCTTTTGAGCTATCTCTGTATAACAGTTAAAGAACAACTCATGGAATTTTTCAAGAATGTACAAATTAAAATCCATTGCCGAATTAACGCCAACCAAATCTAATTCTTTAGCATCTAACCATGGTGCATGGATCGGGGATAGGCACCCATCACGATTAACACGTAATACCCGGGTATATTGCGCATCCATGCGAGATACTTTAATTGCCTGTTTATGGATATAATCGGTATCATGATGTAAGCAAATTCGACCTAGACCATCACCCAAAGTTTCCCATTGCCATAGAGCATACATTTTTCCATTTTTGCTTTTTAACACCATCCGTTCGGACGCGGTTAACTCTAAATCTAACTCTATAATTGACTCTTCAGCTTTAAAGTTTTTAACTAATAATCGGCGCATTTCGAGTAGATCGGTTGATAATTCTGAAATACGTTTTACATATTCAGCTGTGCTGGATAATTTAGGTACTAAAGGTTTTAGGCGTAGATCTATGTGATTGAGGAAAAATGAGGTTTCAAATTCTCCTACTAGCATATGGACATGTGCTACATCCTTGCTCCAACCAAGACTCGCAACCGAACGAACATCGCGTCTATGAATCAACATGCCACGCTCGGAAACATATTCAAAATTCAAACCATTGAATATTGTGATGCCCCCATAATTACTAAAGTTCATCACATGCCAGCTGAGTGCTTTGTAGAAGGTATTAACTAGATCTAAGCATATGTTGTAGTTCTCAAGCTTTGATAAAATATCATTTAGGTAGGTATCAAAATCAATCAAAAATTCAGCCGCATATCTTTTGCTTATACTCGCATTCTCAGTATATCGACCGTAGAAATATTGATGAGCAATCTTCAAGCTCCAGGCAAACATGTCCTGTTTTAATTGAAAGTAATTTTGCTGTGTCGAGGATATGCTTAATGCTAATTTATAGTGAATACCTGCATAACTATTATTTAGACTGAATAACCGTTGTATCAGGGTTACGAGATCTAATTTATCAGCTTCATCTAAATAACGATAAAGTTTATGCACATTGGGGGTCTTATCTCCCTCAATTTTCTTAATTTCAAAGCCAAAACTACTAATTAAATTGATATAGTAATCAGGTGGTAAATCATTACCTTGTGTTTTAAAGCGCCGTACTGTGCGAATACTATTTTCGACAGAGTTTTTAAACTCATCAATATCAAAATCAATGATCTGTTCAAACTGCTTAAGTTGATTATGGTCTAGATCAGCTTTAAGTTGAGCTACTTCATCTACGGGTAGTAGCTCATCTCGCTCCAACCGATCTAATGTATCGACTAAATAGGGATACAATTGATCTTCTACGATAGATTCATCAACTTGTTGCAACATTGGCTCAAGTGGGTCTACTTTAACGTTTGAGGCATCAAAACATTCACTATATTGACCGGTTAGAGGTAGTAGGGTGAATTTTGGTATCCTTTGCGCCACATCGAGATAATCTTGGCAACGATTTAAGACAGCTTGTAAGCGTTTGACGATATTTACCATATCATCTAAGGGTTGTTTTTGTTGATGCATGATGAGGTATGAATTTGTGAAATCTTTCAACATGACACATACACCACTTGCCTTGTTATCGATTGGGTTGGGCTTAGGCGTGATGATATTGCATGACACCATCAGAGTTGCAAAATTATCATGATTAAATTTATACAAGCTGAGACTTTGTTCTAAACTTTTAAGACAGTAACGAATGTGTTGTAAAAAATTCTCTCTCTTTGAGTTGTAGATTAAATTATTAAAATCTTCAGATGAGGTTTCCCCACCATTTAATATTACCGTCGCTTGCACCATCAAATGCTTAATAGCTTCCAGTGTATAAATATCTATACCCAACCAGAGATCTAAAGAAATATCATATTTTGAACTATGAAGGCCGAATCGATTGATTAAATTTGAGATTGGTTCGTACTTAGCAAGTATCTGTTTTGAATTATCACAATCTTCTTTCAACTTTTGCAATACAAGAGGATTTGATGATTCATTTCCTTTGTTTTTCTCATCATCAATTTGCTTTTGAATTTGTGCAATCACTGACAAGATTACTTCCATTTTGCTTTCTTGATTCGTTTTAAGGGCTTTTTGATACTTATGCTGGTAGTTCTCAATTTCTTTATTTAATTTATTAATCTTTTTATCATCTACCTTCTGTTTTTTACTTTTATTCAAACCCTGCTGATAAGCATCTATCTTGTACTTTAAATCAAGTGTTAATGAATTAATTTGCGATGCTTGTTCCGCAACTCTTAACATCAGTGATAAGCGTTTATACTCAAAATTTAAAGCCTCTTTAATTGCGTCATTAAGTGCCTCCAAGAACTGTTTATGGACGTTTAAATCTAATCCACGTTCTTTCATTACACGATCATGATGCACTGAGAGTAGATGAGTAACTTGCTTTACAACATATGAATCTACCTTTCTCAGACCTACACCAGCTTTAAGTATTTCACTATGCTGCATAGAAATGTATTGAAAAAAATGTCCCAGGGGGCCATGCAGTTTTTGTAATGGATTATTTGAATGTTCTAATCCAATTAAAGTTTGCTCGACCTCTATCTGCAAATTTTCCAACATTTCAATAAAATTATCATTCCTAAATTTTTCTTCAGGATTTGGAGTGCGTATTAATTTATTTTTTTTATCTTGAAGGCGCTCAATACTTTTTTGCGTTAATTCTGCTAATTCACTCTCCAACCCCATCATATTTTGTAATTTGAAGAAGTGATCCAATGTTTGAGCTTTATCATAAAGATATCGAGGTAAAGCATGTAATGCTATACCTGTATATGAACACCAAATATGGTACCAATTATCAAAATTAGAGTTTAATTCTTTTTTCTGTATGAATTTTTCAATTTCAAAAATACTCTTACCATCTAATAAATTGTTATACATGAGTTCATCTACCCATGATGGTTTATTAAAGTTTAACATTCATATTTCTCTTGTTTGATATTACTTTTTAAGTTGTTTCCCCTTCACCTTATACTAATATTAAAAGCGGGATTTTTCACATTTTTCTCAGGTTAATAATGATTTTTTGAGAATAAGTAATTAATGCAACTTTGAAGTGGTGACAGTTTAACTGAACCAAAATTCTCAATGAAATCTGTTTGTTAGAAATTATATGTTGTAGATTTTCACCCTAATTTACCCACCTCTAATAAATTTTCAAAATGCGACAGCAAACTAAGCCTTTTAGACGTTAGTCATAAAAATAGTTCTCGCCCTCAACTTTGATTGATTAATATTTAATCTTAATGGGAGTTCTTTTTTCATCATTATGGTCGTATCTATTGAAATTTTAAGAAATTTTTCATATATTTATTTCGCTTAAAAAATTATCTTATAGGTAAAAAAATGTCCAATAAATTAGATCTAAGTTTTGAAGTTGTTCGTCCTGATATTCATGCTAGCAGAGAATATACAAAAACATGTTCTGGTGGGGTAAGTGATTGTTGCACACGTACTTGTACACGTATTACTGATGACTCTAACTCATCGCTCAATGCTTGGGAACAATACTTAGAAGTTAATGAAGGTATTCTTCAGTACTAATCGTACGTTATCAAAAAGTAGAACCTCAATAGAAATATTTAGGTTCTACTTTTATTTTAAGAGTAGCTTCAATGTTAAATAAGTTTTTAAAAATCCAAGATACTGTCGATGTTTACATTAAGGATTTAGAGCAAGATGAAAAAGTAATCGTCACCTTTCATAAGATGACAACTAGACAAAGAATCGAAATAATTACTAAAAAGAATGTGGCCGAATTTTTAGCGCTATTGGATGGTAAAAAATCTGTAATTGAAATCCTTAATAAACTTGGCGAGTTTTCTAATGAGGATGCAGAAAAACTAATAACTTATTTATCAAATGAACATTTACTAGTAGATACAACTTTAAATATTGATATTGATCAGCGTTATGATCGTCAAATTAATTACTTTGATGATATGATTCTTGATCGCAGAGGAGCAGAAACTCAAAAACTTTTGGCTTCAAAAAATATCGTATTGCTCGGTTGTGGTGCAATTGGATCGACAATTGCTGAAATTTTAGTAAGAGCTGGAGTACAGTGCTTAACATTAGTAGATTTTAAAAAAATCACAAAGAGTAATATTGATCTTCACTTATTTGCGACAAAAGAAAATATTGGTCACTCAAAAGTTCAAGCTTTATCAGAATATTTAACAAAGATTAATCATAGAATAAGTATCAAAACGTTTAATGAAAAATTACTACCAAATACCGATTTATCAAAATGGATTGATAATAAAGTAGATCTAGTTATTAATAGCTGTGATGAACCATATATCGGACATACATCATTAAAAGTCGGTAGGTATTTACACCATTTTAAAATACCTCTATATGTTGCTGGGGGCTTTGATGCCCATCTTATGAGTTCTGGCGAACTAATCAACCCACCATTTACCCCATGTATAGATTGTTCACAACAGACTTTTACTAAAGCATTGGAAGGCTGGAAACCCACTTATAGCTATATAAATGCTTCAGATGTGATTTTGGAAGACACTCAACTTGATTCTAAGAATAACTATACAGTAGGTGGAGCCGGAGGACTTATTATGATGAGTGGTTTTTCGGCAAATCTTAGTTGCATAAAAATACTACAATTCCTATGCGAAGATTCTTCTTTCGATCATACGCCGATTAGATATGAATATTTACCAAACCATGGAGTTATGACCGAATTTGTATTGTCGCGTCAGGAGGAATGTAATGTCTGCAACAAATAATCTTAGATTTCGACAAAGTGTAGGTGTGATCCCCAAAGCAAACTCTGTAGAGTTTTTTAGAGCTAATATAAGAGAAAGCCTAGTTTTAAAAATTGACAGCAATAAAATTCTGGAATTATTACAAAGTTTTAATGGTAGTAATTCTCTTCAAGATATTTGTAATAAAATGAATTTTATTGATCTAGATCAATTACAAACACTAAGTAATTTTCTAAAAAAAGAATTTATTCTAATTGAACAAGACCTACCCTACCCCCTTAGTTTAACTAAAGATAATTATAGATTAATAAACATACTAGAAGATTATTTTCATTCTACCAGTGAGGTTATTAATGCTATAGAAAATTTAAAAAAATCTAAAGTTATGATAATTGGTGTGGGAGCAGTAGGAAGTTATATTGCTACCTATCTAGCAAAAGTACAGGTAGGAAAATTTATTTTTGTTGATTCCGATGTGGTTGATATAAGTAACTTACATAGACAGCATTATTTTGAAAAAAATATTGGTGAAAAAAAAGCAGATGTTTTAGCTGAACATCTAAAAGAAATAAATAACAATATTGAAATAAAAACCATTCATTGTTTATTGAATGATGATTTTTTCAAATTGAATAGTTTAGATGATGATATAAATTTAATTATTAATTGTGCTGATCAACCAAGTGTCGATTATACAAGTAAATTAATTGCTAAATATGCAATGGAGAATAATATTCCACATATAGTAGGCGGTGGTTACAATCTTCATCTCACACTAATTGGACAAACAATAATTCCAAATTTAACAGCATGTTTTAAATGTTTTGAAAAAGCATTATATGAAAAAAATCTTATTGATTTAAAAGGTGTAAAAAAATTACATCGCGAAGGAAGAAAATTAGGATCTTATCCACCACTTTCAGGTCTTGCATCCAGTCTAGCGGCTTTAGATGCTTTTAAAGTATTAATTAAAAAATATGAATATTTACAGCAATCAAACCGGCGTATTGAATTTAGTATTGAGAAAAATAATTTTACTATTAGAGAAATAGAAAAAGATCCAAATTGCGAATGGTGTGGAGAAAGCTAATATGAACTATATTGAAATCCAAGGTATTACTACACATAATTTAAAAAATATTGACATTAATATCGAAAAAAACAAAATAACTGCAATTTATGGAAGATCAGGTGCAGGTAAAAGCTCTTTAGCTTTTTCTACTCTTTATAGCTTGTGTAAAGATGAATTTGATTCACTTGAAAATGGATTTCCTGAACAAGGAGATTATATATTAGAATCATATTCTGGAATAATACCATCTATATCAATTAATCAAAATAATTTTAATGTTAACCCTAAGTCAACAATTTATAGTTATCTTAGATTTCCAAACTTATTAAGCAATAATGATAAAAATTTAATTCCCGAATATCACTATTTAAAAATAAATTCTCCCTATAATATTTGCAAACAATGTAATGGTTTGGGCTATGAAATAGAAATAGAGAAAAATAAACTTATAGATGATGAACTGACTATATCTGAAAAACCTTTTTTATGCTGGAAAACTGGATCTCTTTCAAACTATTATAACAATTTATTATTAAAGTTTTGTAAAGAAAAAGGAATCCCCGTTGATGTACCATTCAAATTTTTAACTGAAAATCATAAAAATTTACTTTTATATGGAAAAAGTGATTATAAGGTTAAATTTAGTTTTAAACACAATGGAAAACCAAAACAAAAATTAGCCTATTATATTGGCGCTTTTGAACACTCTAATTCTTTAATCAGTGAAGTAAAGAATTCTTCCTTACCAACTAAATATAAAAAATGTAATAGCTGTAATGGCTCAAAAATAGATTTAAACCTTTATAAAGACATTAAGATTTTTGGACTTAATTTTTCAATCTTTTTGACTACTCCTATTTCTGAGATAATTAATTTTATTTCTCAAAATGAAATTAAAGTTAATGACAATTTTCTACGCACCCTAAAATCTATTAATAATATGGGACTTGGATATTTAAGTCTTAATAGATCTATACCAAGTTTATCAGGTGGGGAATTACAGAAAATAAATTTTAGTAGACTTCTTAATTCTGATATTTCGGGTATTCTTATTATTATCGATGAAATATCCTCTCAATTAGGAAAATTAGATTTTCCTTTAGTACTTAACAAAATTCGAAAATTATCAAGAAATAATACTGTTGTTTTAGTTGAACATGAACAATATTTTATTGATGCAGCAGATCACAAAATCCATATTGGGAAAAATGCTGGAAAAAATGGTGGATATATATGTGAGGATGAAATAATCAAACCATTTCTTTCAAAAAAAGAAAAAAATACTATACAGAATTTTTTCCAATTTAATAATTTAAATAAAAATACTATTAAAGATCAAAATGTTCATATTCCTAAAAATTGTCTCACATGTTTTGTAGGTGTTTCTGGTTCAGGAAAGTCCTCTTTAGCGAAGGCAATCAATGATTTGGGGGGGTCTTACTATATTAGTCAAAAAGTTTCTAATTACTCAACAAGATCAATTCTTTGCTCCACAATAAAGTTAAATACTCTTATTGCTGAATACTTCTCTAAAAAGTCTAATTTAATAACCGATAAATTTCTCCCTCATAAATTAGGGGGATGTCCTAATTGCCAAGGTACAGGAACAATTAAATATGAAAGAGGATTTGAAAAAGATATATATTTAACATGTCCGGTTTGTGACGGTAAGTTATTTAATTATTCAGATCAAGATATTATAAATACTATAGTAGATGATAAAAATATTATTGATGTATATCAAACAGAAATTAAAGACCTGATTGATTACTTCGATGATAAAAAAATTATTAATATACTTAATGTCATGGATCGTCTATGTCTTGGCCATCTACACTTGAGTAGAAAAACTCAAACTCTTTCTGGAGGTGAATTAAGGCGTATTAAATTATGTGAATATTTATCTAAACAAAGAAATTCCGATAAAATCTTAATTATCGATGAACCTACGGCGGGATTAGATCCAGAAACTTCCTCTAGTATTGCTAGTTTCCTGTATGAAAAGTCTTCCAAATTTGAAGCCATAATTATTATTGAACATAAAGAAGAGGTTATTCAATATTGTGATTATAAAGTGATAATTGGCCCTGGTTCAGGATCATTAGGAGGTAAGGTTCTCGAACAAACAAACTTTTTAGAACTTCCTTCTAACTGAACATCTACTTCACTAAATTTCATTTGATGAACTAAAGATTACTACTATAATCTTTAGTTAGTTGAATAATATGAAATAATTCTAAAATTGTATTTCGCATAATAAGTATAAGAACCATGAGAATCTATATCTTTACTCTAGACAAATTTATTTAAGATTAGCTTTTGATTAACCTTTAAATTAATTTGATTAATTCACGACCTATATCTACATTTGGTTTTAACATATCATCAGCTAATTCTCTTTTACTTGATAAAAGTCGATCCAACTTTACTTCGAAAGTCTTGAATTCGTCTGTTACAACTGTTGGATAGTAAACAAAAACTTCTTTATCTTGCCCAATACGATATGCACGGTCAGTCGCTTGATCTTCCTTAGCTGGATTCCAACTACGTGTATAATGAATGACATGATTAGCACGTTGAATGTTAACACCAAACCCTATTGCTGTAGTGGACAAGATAATGATATTAAATCCTAATTTTTCTTGAAATTTATCAATCAAGTTTTGCCGTGTTAAGCCTTTTTTACTGCTCGTATTTGAATCACCATTGACCGTTATAACGTTTAAGCCAAATCTTTCCAGAAGAATTCGTTTAAGAAATACTTGAATGTCTCTAAATTCAGTAAAAATAATGACTTTTTCATTTTTTTGCTTGATAGATTCTAAAGTTTTGATTAACCAAATTACTTTTGGAGAATCATTTAAAGTAGCATTTGGCTGAAATTGTAATGGATGAGCACAGATCATTCTCATACTATGCAAAGAAGTTAACATCGCTCCCTGATTACCTTCTGCGGACAATTTTTTAAAGCGGTTAACCACATCAATATATAATTGTCTTTGCAATAATGAAATTTCAATATTTTTACAGTGATCTACCTCAGTTTTAGCGGGTAAATCTGCGACATCATGTTTCATTCTTCGTAAGACTTGAGGGGCTATCAACTCACGAAGCTTTAATAGTACTGCTTCATCATTATTTTCAGCATTTTCTATAGGTTTTCGATAACTTTTACCAAACTCATTTAAAGGACCTAATAAGTTTTCTTGAATGAAATCGAATAAGCACCAAAGATCGGTTAAAGAGTTCTCTACTGGAGTACCTGTACATGCAATTTTAAAATCTGCTTTTTGAGCTTTTGCAGCCTTTGTCACCATTGCTGTAGGAACTTTAATTTTTTGTGCTTCATCACAAATCATTATACTCCAGTCTTCTCTAGCTAAAGAAAATTCAAGATCACGCATCGTCTCGTAGGTTGTTAAAATGATATCAGCATCACCACGCCAATCGTCCTCTAAAAGGTGTGTAATACCATGATTTTCTCTTAACTGTGCTGAAATCAAATGTTTGGGAATTTTTCTATCTTTTAAGTTATCACCATATAAACTTAATATTTTGGCAAATTTACCACTAAAGAATCGATTTGCTTCGGCTTCCCAATTCTCTAACAGTGAAACTGGAGCCACAATTAACACTGGTTTCTTATCTTCAGCATTTTCAAGATACTCACCAATAAAACATAAGAGCTGAAGTGTTTTACCTAAGCCCATATCGTCAGCTAAAAGACATCCACTGACTTGTTCTGGCGCATACTGGTGCAGATTCTGCAACCATGCAATTCCATATTCTTGATGCTGCTTTAAATTAAATTCTTGGTTTCTAAAACTAGCGGGCAATTTAGCTGATGGAGGATTATTCTCATCAAAAAGTAAGCGATTTACTCGCTGCTTTGTAAATTCAGCTTCATCAATATTATTCGCAATTAATAATGTATCTTTTTTCTTTTTCTGTGAATTAGCGTTAGATTCTTCTAATATCTCTTTGGGCTCTTCTTTCTTGGAAGCATATAAACGGTCTAGTAAATTTTTGGCATCATCTAATGACACTTCTTTATCTGTATATGGAATTTCAACTTCATCTTGACTGTTTTGCTCTGCCTGCTTAATCCGCTGCTCAAGTAATTCAATGGTTTCATCAAAATTTTCATCTTGCAGTTGCTGCTCTAAGTCCATTAAATGCTGTGGCAACCATTCAGATTCACCGCTATCTCTTTTAATAAATTCAGAGTTCAGCTTTTCTGCTTCACCAATACCAATAACACGACCGCTATAATTCGATAAATCCAATACTTTTTGAGCTTGTAGTTCATCTTGATATTTTTGAATTTGATTTAGGTCATTTTTTAATTCTTCAATTTGATCATCTAAATAGCTACTTCGGTCAATTTCATATCCTGCCCATATAAAAATAGGGGATTTTTTCTCATATGCTTGAATAAAATAAGAAGTCTGATCCACATTATATAGTTCTAGGAAAATTGGATTTTGCTCTCTTTCAGAATTCTCTTGTAGCTCTAATTTCGCAGAAACATAATGATTTAACTCATCATAATTTTTTTCTATTTGTAAAATATAAGTATAAATTTCTGCTTGCTGCTTGGACTCCTCAAAACTCTCAGGTGAAATAACTTCAATTGCATCATCACCTAGTTGAGCAAATGGATTGTGTAAAAATGCTTGCGCGCGCTCACCAGAAATACGTCTGTTCGGCATTTTTTTAATTTCATTCAGAACTTGCTTCACTTGAGGTTCAATCACTATATGTGCAATTCCACCATCAGCTAAGCTAATACTGTACTGATCTTGAACATTATTATATTGATCAAACGTCTTCAGCCAATTTGATGGAGCTTCATCAAATTCAGGCTGAATCTCTACAACAGATTCCTGACTAATCAAATTTTTTCGAAGATTTAACTGTAGTTTCTCAGGTGCTAAAACTAATGTCTTTCGTAAAAAATCATCTAAATTTGCATTAGACTTATTGGCCAATTTTCTGATATTCGCCCAATATTTCTGGTTCTGTTTCGTATCTTTATTCTCTATACGTGAAAACTCTTTTAATTTTTCGACAAGTTGAAAACTTGATTCACTCAATAAATGTTCTGTGCCATCAATCGTTAAAATAGCTCCAACTCGCTGAATAGAACTTTTAACCTTAATATTATTTTCGTTCAACCAACCATCCAAAATGATTTTGAAATCTGGGGCACTCAACCCTCCTTCACTTCTAATTATTGGCCGAAAAGAAGTTTGTGTCGGTAGGTTTAGCAAGTGAATCACATTACTGTGTTCTAAGTCTTGCTGAATTTGAAAAAGCTCTTCCCAAGGCAACACAAAGTGTTTATCTATAAGGTATGCAAGCTCTTCCTCTTCCAAGCTTTCCCAATAGAAATCGGCATCTGTCTTAGCATTTGGTGTATCTGAATAAATTATACCTACTTCATCATAAGTAAATGGCTTTAGATCCAATTTAAGCGATTCATCTTGAATAACTTCAGTACTTTTTTTTCTTTTCCAGAATGCTAGTTTCATTTAAATATACCTTTCAAAAATTAGTCTGGATAAATTCCCAGACCTTTTAATCTATTGTCGAAGGAGTTCTCCCAAGCACCGTTATGTGATAAATAAAAATCAGCCTTTGCCGTAGATTTCAAATCTGTAATATTGACGACTTGAAGATCTGATTTAAAAGATTTGTAAGGTAGCTTTCTATAAAAATAAGTAGCATTATTTAGTTCAGAGAACTCAACTATATAATAACCACCAATCTTTATCATAAATGCATTGGCTGCTGAACTCTTACCAATAATTCGCTTGAATCTTCCTTGGTTTTTCCTCTTGAATTCCTCTTGCTGTCTAGTTGCACGAAAGATTGCATCTTCATTCAAAAATATTTCAGAGAGAGAAACTTGTTTAATAAAACGCATCCAATAATTAAATCTGCGTGTTTCTGCACCATAGCTAAAGACTTTAAAAAATGCTTCTAAATCAGCTCTAACAAACCACTGGATAACCATACGTTTTGTTTCAGAATTTACATTATTCCATCCCGCAGAAGAATCATATTGTGGATTCCCCCACTGATTTAAGGCTAAATGCTTCAAAACTTCATTTACTATTTCCCGCTTAGAAGTCCTAGCATATCGTTCTAACAACGCAATAAGAATATCAGTGGTGTACAAAACATTTTGTTCAGCTAAGTCTATAAATCGGGGAATAATTTTCAAATAATCCTGCTCATTCATATCTTTAATAGATTGAATAGAAGACTTAATTAAATTATCCCAAAACCAGCTATTAGGAGCCATCTTTAAGCTTTCTAATTCATTTGCAATACTACTTGCATCTTTGTCTTCTAAAAATCTTTTAACAAATGATTTTGTTGGTGAATTAGATAAAATTTCCGAATAATCAACAAGGGTATTCATCCATTTTTTAGGACGTTTTAATTCTCTATAAACACCAGACCTATTTGTATTCAATATATCTCTCAATTGAACCCAAATTGCTGGCTTACTTTTTACATCTTCATTTTCTAAAGCAAAATAGCTGTACAACAATGGAAAATAAACGAGTCCAATAAGGTCCATCTCTGATTGTTGAAAGTGCTGGATAATCCTTTTACCAATATCACTAAAGATAAGTTTTTCTTGTGCACCTGGTAGTATTTTGCTTAATGCCCAAGCCAAATTTTTCCAATCTCTTCGTGTGAGGTGCCCAAAACCAGAGCTTTCTAATTTAGAAATTGACCTAAAAATTTTTTCATCTAAAGGAAGGCTATTTTCTAAATCATCAAACTTCTGATCAAGCACAGAAAGTGTTTTGAGCAGTCGTTGAGGCTTTACAAATTTCGCATTTGTAACATCTACAACTGAATGACCCCTTACTTTTTCCTCCAAACGACGTTTCAAGTTCGCTATGCTCATAGGTATCACCGCATCAATTGGCATGTTTCAATCGGCGCTGAAACAAAATGAGGTTGAGGCTCTGCACTTTCTTTTTCTTTTAAGCCATAAAACTGCATTCTCAATTCAACACGGCGAGATGCTTCCTTACTATCTTTAGCCGAGTTAAAAGATACCCCCCCAGCCAAGAATAATTGCTTAACCTGGTTTTTTTGCTGTTCAGTTAAAGTTAGGCCTGAGCTAAATTTAGGATCAAGTAAACTACACATCACCCATTCTGAACGACGTAAACTCAAGTTTAAATTATATAGATATGAACCATCTGTATCTGTAAAGCCTTCAATCACTATTTGCTTAAACCATTTTTCACCTTGTGGGTTATTTGCTTCTTCAAGAATAATTGGCACAATAGTATTTAGACGATTACGACCCACCTCATTTAAACGATAATCATTATGTGAAAAACGACCAGCTTCACCAAAATTAATGCGGTTATTTTTACAATCAACTTCAATGCCTGCATCTTTCAATTTGACACTGTGCTTGATACTCTGACAAATATTTAAAATTTCTGCACTTCTTTGATCTTCAGCTTGAGTAGCCTCATTAATCTTTTTAGTTACGATCATGAGTGATACAGCCATAACAACGAGAAATAAAGTCATTAATGCTGTCATTAAGTCCGCAAAAGAAATCCAAAAAGGTTTTTCACCTTCATCTTTAGGACGTGTCTTTTTAGAGTACCGATTACCTAGCATTGCTCATGTACTCCAGACTTAGTTTTTCTTTTGTCTAACGATATCTTCAAGATCCTCAACAAAGCTACCTAAGCCTTCTACACCACTTGAAAGACGCTTAACTGCTTGGTCAAGCGTATTATCATAAATACCTAAAGAATGGTTCAGACTTGTCTCAACCGATGCCCCGAAGCTATCAAAACTCTTCACTAATACATCACTTACTTGTTCAAGATAGTCTTGCATCTCTTTTTTTACTTGATTCAATGCTGTTGTCATTTGATTCATATCCTCAAGCATTTTAGTATTCATACCGGCTTCAGATTGCGCTTGTTTAATCAGCCCCTCAAGCGTACTGATCGCCTTATTAACGCTATCCTGAGAATTTTTATAATCACTCAATAACGAAATAAGATTACTGCTTGCACTAGTCAGATGAGTAGATGTAGTGGTTACTTCTGAGATCAATTGTGATGTTTTATCTGTGACACTAATAAGTGAAGTACCAGCTATATTAAATTGTTCCGAAGCTATACGCATTTTTTCTGCGCCGTTGTTCATTCCTGTAATACTATCAGTCGTCACCTGAGTGAGCTTTTGAATATTGTTTTTATAAGATTCAACTGCATTTTGACTATGCACAATTAATTCTTTGATTTCTACCCCAAGACTATCAATTAGGATTGAAGATTGTTCATGTAACTTATGCTGATTATCCGCAATTGTACGATCTTGCTCTATACGCTGTTTAGCAATATCTGCCATCACACCCGACATAGTTCCGCCCATATGTCCAATCAGCTCAGAAACTTTCCCATTTAATTGTTCAATCGCATATTGTCCCTGTTCTCCAATTTTTTCTGCACCCTTAGACAACTGTTCGACCATTGAATTCATTTGATCGGACATCGCATTTTGCTTTTGCTGAATATCCTCAATCATTTTAGACATTTGGTTTTCTAAGCTTTTTGTCGAACTTTCACTATTCACTTTCATATCAGTAATTAATTGAGTGAATCCTAATTGCATCTCTCTCATTGCAGATACTGATTGAGTCATCATCTCACTCATACCATTCATTTGAGTACCAAATGTTGATTCTAATTTGGTCATAAATGCAGTGAGTACATCTGTCATTAACTCTTGGACAGCAGAACTTTGATCACCACTGACCTGCTGTACACTTGACGCAATTTTCTCTAATGGTGCTTGTAAATTATCGGAAATAGACTGACCTATTTGATCAGCCATATCTTTGCTTGTTTTGGCATAGCTATCCGTTAATTGGGATGCAAAAGCCATTTGATTCTTTTTATTTTCATCAACCAAGTTAGTCATCATTACTTTTAGTTCATTGACTAAACTATCTTTCAACTGACGTGCATTCGTTTCATTTGCTTGCGATGATTTCAGTAATTTCGCTAAATATTCCTCACCGGTATCATCAGATTCAAAGAAATCATCTATCTCTGTTGTTAACATTTCCAACTGAGCATAACACTGTCTTAACCACGATTTCTCACGCCATGTAATTAACATTGCTGTAGCAATAGCCAATGCAGATGCCATAAAGGCTTCACTCACACCACCTAAGAGTAATCCAAGACTATCTTGCACTTTTTCAGGATTACCTGCTGGATCAAAAGCTAATAATCCGCACAGTAAGCCTGCAAAGGTAGCAATAATGCCGACACCCGTGATAATCCCTGGAAGATGTTTATAGAATTCAACTCTTAAAGGAGTATCAACAATAACCGATTGCGAGAAAAAAATATCACTCGATACAGTCGCACGAGATGCTCTTAAAACATCTGCACCATCGACAACTTCATAGCTATCATGGAAAGAATGTTTATAATTCAACCATGCATGTTTTAATGGAATACTGTTATCAAAAACATGATCTAAAGCATGAGTATTAACATTAGGTTGCTGTTCAACTTGCTTTAAAGCTTTTATGGCATCACATAATTGAGTATCAAGCTGTTTTGCTGGTTTAATATATTTTATGTAGAACCTATAGCTAATCACAGCGACAAATATCCCCATAAGAACTGGGATAATAAAATAACTTTGCAAAAATGCTGCAATAGCTAAAAAATTCACAACCGCTCCCCTTCAACTATTATAAAGTTGATTTTTATTAAATAATTATGTGCAATATATCACAAATTACAAACCTAGCTCACAATCAAAGAAAGGCAAGTAAATGCATTGTTTTTCAAAAATTTAAAAATAATATAGTTAAAAATTTTTCTAAAAAAGTGGCGGCTATTCACTTTATCCTTTAAAACAAATTTTCCACCATTACCCATTGAGTACTCAAAATTGTACTTAATGAGTGTTTATGTTGGGTTAGGTACAAAATATTGCACCTAACCCCATGCAAAATAGCTACAAAATTTTAAAATTTTCTGGCTCATCCAGATTAAATGGTACGACTCGCAGCTTTGCACCATCCGTTTGCCTAAACTCAAACTCATCTAAAGGCCGATTAAACTTTTCAACTCTATAAGGATAAATCAATATTACTTCGCTCTCATGTTCTAAGTAAAAGTGACTGTAAGCAAACATCTGCTGAATATCACTGTCTTTTAAACCGTATCGTCCACTACGATCACTTTGATCAATCAACTTCCATTTGGTATCCATGACAATATTTTTATCATCAGATCGCTCAATAAAAATATCTGGCTTGAGTTTGAAGATATTGCTATTTTGATGTTTACAGATATGTTCCATTGCATGCTGTATCTTGACCTTACATTCAGGCAAGTTACGGCGCAGATGATAAGCCACGTAGTGCTCGAACAACTTTTCCATTGGGAACAGCAGGCTCATACCACGCCACTCACCGGACGTTGATACAGGCATATATTCGCCAAGGATTAGCTCAGTCCAAGGCTTAATCTCATCATAGAGCGCAAGTAAGCGTCCTGATTGCCATTGTCTCAAATCCTGCCTTATGTTCTGACTTCGTGGTATTTCACCCGTCATCAGGCGGAGTTCTTGCGCTAATTTCCAATTACTCGCATCTTTAGCCTTTTTACAGACGATTTCCAATGCGGTACGAATCAACCTATTTTCAGGGCGATTGACTTCATATACATCATGTTCGATTGGGAAAATATGCCTTTTAGACGGAGGCTGGCGCATGTATTTTACATGCTGCAACTGCCCTCTTAAGAACCTCTGCTCTTCCTGAACTCGATTGTAGTCAAAACGTAAGCCACGTTGAACCAATCGTTCAAAAGAGGCTAAAAACTGGCTGATAATCCACTCATGCAGTGACTGTTTAAAGCGATTTAGGTTCGCCGCACCCGCTTCACGGTATGGTAAATGCAAAGAAACACTGAGCATTTCCTGAAGCAGTCTACGTTCTTGCTGAATAATACTTTGATCATCAGTCCCACTCATTTCCACATGCTTCGGCAGCATTTCAATACGTGTGCCACATTTGGTTTCAATGACACCCACATACTGATCTAGCTTGATCTTTCTTCGACCTGCCAATTCAAATACTTTCGCACCGTGCTTTGAAAAGGATGCAGCCAACTCACACAAATGCTCAAAGGCAGACTCAGAAATATAAGCATGGTCTAGTGTCGACTTAGGACAGCCTTCATAAGCGATACTGATGAAGGCATATTCTCGAACTGTAAAATCAGGCATAGATATCCCCGATTAATACTTAATGATCTTAGTAAAACTTTCAATTGAATCAAATGTGGAATCAACTAATTCCCAGGTTTTTTGATCTTCAAAGAAGCCTTCTGAACCAGTATCGACATTAGGGAATAAAGCTGATTTTTCCACTGCTTTTGGTTTAAGCATGCCATTGGCATTTAAGACCATATTGATCTTTGACCAATCATCAAAAAAGTATTCTTGAAGCTGTGGAATAATCCTCTGCTTAAAAATATCTGCGAGATTTTGCAAGGTTGGCTGATCTTTCAATGACATGAAATTAGCATGACCAATGCAATGATCACGATCCAGCAGGACTTCAATACGTTGATTAATGACCGTCAGTAACTGTTGAACATCTATGTCTTCGACATTCACATCATTTAGTAATTCTGGCTTTGGAGGCATTTCAATAAAGGTAAAGCGACGACGCAAGGCAATATCTAAACCTGTTAAAGAGCGGTCAGACGAGTTCATCGTCCCAATCAGATAAACATTATCAGGCACACAAAATTCTTTTTTAGAATATGGCAAAGTTACAGATAAAGCTTCATCAGCTCCTTCACGTTTTGAATCTTCAATTAAAGTAATCAATTCACCAAAGATACGAGAAATATTACCTCGGTTGATTTCATCAACAATCAATACATATTTATTTTCTAAGTTACTTGAATGCTTAGCTTCTGGCTGTAACAAAGCTGATAGCTTCGATTTATCAACAGCATTTTCTAAGTTATAGACTGTTGATTGAGAGAAAATTTTCTTAAAGTAATCCTCATTTTTCAAACTTGGTGAAAAAGTTTTTAGCCAATTGACCTTTCTGAGCTGATGATATCCAAACTCCTGATTTTCATCATACTCATAATTCCCTGTAACCTCAGCAATTGCTCTAAACTTCAAATTCCCATCAGTAATAACGACTAAATCACCATTCTGAATTTTATTCTTGAAAGTATTCACATAACCAGCAGCTGTATCTTCACTGTCTTTAGGATAATTAACTTCAGCTAATTTACTCTTGATGAACTGTATATTTTCGCACTTACTAAAATTAACTGCATCCCCCCATCCTAGCAGAATGACATTATTGTCTAAACAAGAGCGGTACAGGTCATCTTCAATCCCTGCTTTCCCCAAAGACATCTTCCAGACTTTTTTATTTGATAGGTCAATTTCATCTTCAATATTGGATTGAACATTTCCTTTAGCCAACTCAACGATTTCTTTAAATACCCCTGCTTTAATCGGATATTTTAAATTTCCTTTATCATCCGTTTCAGCACGAATCCCTTCTACAAAATCTTCATAGCTAAAGCTTTGATGAAAGGTGACAAATTTGATTTGCCCTTGAGATTTATATTCATCAAACCGTTTTTTGAGCACCGTGCGATCTTCATTCTCTAATGATTCAAGGGTTTTATTTTCAATAATGGATAGTGCATGGTTGATTGTATGAAATGTCTTACCTGTACCTGCAGCGCCAAATAAGATACGGTTTAAAGGTTGTTGAGTCATGACTTCATCCATTAATTCTTCAGTTTGCTGTTTCTTTTGTTTGTTATCCAGGTAGCCTTTTCTTACCATCGCAAAAAGCTTTTCTACATAAGGGAAAAATTGCTGTTCTCCCTTATCAGCCAATAAAAGAGGTAAAAACTCTGGAAGTGGTAATTTAGGGTATAGATGATCATAGCCAATACGTTTTGTATTCACTTTACTCACAATTGGAATGATGAAAGGATCGTTAAAATCCTGATATAAAAATGCAATCATCCACTTCAGTCCTTTAGTAAACTGAATTTGGTCAATTGCCTTTAAGTCACGGCGCTGAGCTGCATCTACAATCTCAAGTATTTCTTGCTTGAGTGTTTCAAATGCGAGACTTGCATCATCCCCAAGCCGTTTATTCCATGAATACGGTTTTTTATTATGATATTTATCGTTATCTCCTAGGCCTATAGGCTCCCAAATATCAAAATAACAAGCAAAGGTTGGATCGCCTTGGGTTGGATCAAAACTATCAATTTGCGTAATAAAACATTCTATATTTTTAGCCTGATGATAGTCTTTAATGGACATGTTCTTGAGACGATCAATTGGCCAACCCTTTAAAAACTCTTTAACTTTACGCTCAAGCGCCGTAGTCTGATCACCACTTTCCTCATACCAATCACAAAAATTTTCTAATTCATTTAAATTACTGATAATCACTGAGAATGCTTTATTTCCAACCTGTAATGTTTTTGCATGTGTGGAGAGATGATGGTGTCGTGTATCAGTTTCTGAATATTCTTTCTTAATTGTTAATTTTATTTCTTCTGGAGGCTGAGCATCACAAATTATTACTGGAGTTTTAGATTCTGGATCTAAAGCTAATTCTCTTCCTAGATGTGTTTTAAATGCCGCTATATGAACTGTTCCTGAATAGGTATTAGGATACCTTTCTTTTAGATACTCTACAGCTTGGGCTGCAGTCAAACTCTGATTTTTATAATCGACAGGCAACAAGCCTTGTCCATTCAAACTCATACCAAATTCAAATGCGTATTTCTGCAACTCACATAACCAATCCGTGAATTTATAATCAGCAGAATTCTTAGAAGAAAATTCAAAACAGAAATTTGGATCATTTTCATAAATAAAATCTGCTAGAGCTTGAATGACTCCCAATTTGAAAAATAATTCACCATTCTCATTATTTCCTAAATGGCTCACTAATAGAAAGTCTTTTACCCTACCTGTTAAAATAGGCTTAATACCAAATCCAAGATAGCCATATTTACCACTTCCTGCATGATAGATGTCTATATTAGGAAATATAGTCCGTATATCGTTGAGTGCTTGCCAAAACCATTCTATTTCAGCATCTTCTAATTTTTCTAAAAAAAGTTGAATACGATCGACTTCAAATTTAACCTTCAGTTCTTGCAAATCCACTATTAATTACCTATTTTATTTCATAAAAACTTAATTTACTAAATCACTTTGACATCAATGAAAATATTAACCTTTCATTAATATTCTGCACTGTAACTCTCTCAATTAATTCTGCTTTTAAACCTTTTTCCAAGCCCCAGCCAATGCTATCCAAGCTTTACTTTCTTTTAACCAGATACATCTGCAAAACTCTGTCAGGTCATAAAATTGCTGGTCTGTTTCTTTTAAGATATCGTAAAGCCTAATGTGTCTATCGTATATACGACCAACCAAACCTAAAATTCTTTCTGCAAGTACATGATGTTTATCTGTGAATTACTGTGCTCTGACAGCTTTAATCCCATTTTGATTCATAGTTTTTAGCTCTTTATAGCCAAGTTTATACCCCTGATTTAATTAAAACCTTCAACAATGCAGAAAAAGCCAGGTACATCACCTAGCTTTTTGTTACTAACAATTGATTTAAGACTTCTGCTCAATTTTTAATTGATCGCTACTACCAATCTGCGCCGTTGCATTATAAGGAAGCTGTGCATTTACATGCATCACCTGTTCAATGTGCTCAATACGTTTAGAAATGACGGTATCAATATGGGCCTGCATTTGCTTCTTACTTTCAACAACAGAGGCAACGACAATATGACAACGTTCATTCAGTTTCTTCAACTGTTCTGTCTTGAAATCAAAATGCTTTGCCATTTCTCGATCAATACCACTCATATAAAGTTTTCGGCTGTCTGATTCCTCCGGGAATTTGTTTGCTATATCCAACATCTGTGGAACTTTTGAAAACATAAAGTCGTCATTTTCGATGTCTTTTCCCAGATCAGCATACATTGCTTCAACTTTCTGAACTTGTTCCTGACTACCGTTCTCCAAGAGAACCAAACGCTCTTCAGCGAGTAAATTGACCTCTTTAAGCATTTGCATCATTGAGCCTTGCATCGCCTGAAAGCCTTTGCATCGAGCTTCAATCATCACTGCTTCCAGACGAGCATTGACTTCCATCAATTCAAGCTGAGCATTTTTAACAAGATCGACACGTTCATTTTCTAGTTTAGCAACTTCCACCTTATCTGGATCATAGTTGGTCACTGTAGAGCTTGTAGAAGTCGACGTTGAATATGAACCGCCATAGTCTCGATCTCGTCCACCCCCACTATTTGATGAAGACCCGCTTAAAAAACTACCAACAGCACTTGCAGCACTGCTCACAAAACTACCAATTGAACTAAACAACCCCATTGCCTACCCCTTATTTTTGTAAAGCCTTACGCATTTTAAAAATCAATGTATTTACGTCTTTTTCTCGTTGTGCCAATGCTTCACTATAGCTTTGAGCATCCTGCAAACATGCTGCTAAGTTCTGTTGTTGGACTTTACGTAATTCTTCACTCATGATTAAAACGACATCATCACGTTCTATAAGCTGTTCTTTGGCTAGAAAATCTGTGATTTGATTGACCACGCCTTGCTGCCAAACCTCACTAAAGCGTATTAACCAGATTTTTTGCGCCGTTGTTTTAGTATTAAAGATGATCTTTTCCAACTGTTGCATGAACTGGTGAACTAATTTTGTTAGCTCTTGTTCTTTTTCAAGCTTCTCTTGACGGTGCCCATTCGCTTGGAATGCATACGTCGTATGAATACCTAAACGTTTTTGTAGATAGAATTGGTCCAATCCTGATTGATACTGTTCAATACATGGCAATACATCAAGAACAGTTTGTTCATCTATGATTTTATTTAAGCCCGCATCCAACAAAGGCTGAATCTGTTTTAAAAGGGATAACCGTTCACTACGCCATTCTGCAAACCATTTTGCAATTTCTTCCGATTCAATACTGTTATCTAGACCTAACTGCATTAAGTCCTGCTGATATTTATCTACCAGAATGAGATAATCCTCTGCTGATTTACGCAGAACGCTTACTATTGATTTCACAAAATCCAATGATTGATCCAACCATTCCATTTCTTTTAATGTGTTGGTACAGAGTATTGCACTATGTTCTGCAAGCAGTTCAAAACTTGGACGCAATTGTTGCTCAATTTTTGCCAAACCTACCAATGTATTGGTTTGCTCTAAATTGAGAGAAATCTGCTGAGATTCTGAAAATAAATTAATTAAGTTTGAACGCAACGGCGTTAAGCCTATATCAAGACGTTTTTTTAGCTGTTGTAGTTGTGATTCAAGTAACTGTTTTTCTTCAGCAGTCACATTCATACTTACAGGTAACTTTTTATCTAGCTCTTGATTTAGTTCAACTGTATTTTTAACAAGGTTCAGATGTTGATTTTCCCACTCATCAATTCGGTTTAATAATGTATTGATCCATTGTTGGCTAGCTTGACCATACTGCCAAACTGAGCTTTGAATTGCACTTAAATCATAGTTATTTAGGTCTAGTCGATAGTCAAAATCTGATGTAAATAGATTGACAGGTGCGGGTTCAGGTAATTCAGCAATTTGTGACTCCAATCCTATCAACTGCTTTTGTAATTGTATCCGTTTGTAGTAAGCATCAAAAATACGATTATATTCGTCACATTGCTGTTGAGCTTCATTTAAACGTTCTTTGAAGTCATCATCTTCTTCATTATGGAATTTTTCTAAAAATGGTTCAAAATTTGGTATCCAATCTTGTTCAAGAAAGAAATCTAATATGATTTTAGACTTTTCTAAATTAGTCAATCTTGGATTACTTGGTACTAAACGAGTATCAGACCAGATTTTTAATACAGGAAAAACATATACCTCTTGAACATTATAAATATCACTGCTTCTCAATGTACTTTCAAAATTATAAAGAACTGAAGAATGTACTTTAGGATTAGGAAACTCTTTGTAAAAAAAATATTTTGGAATAAATGTTCCTTTCTTAACTTGAGGGTAATTAAAAAACTCATATTCATTAAAAAAATCTCCTAAATTTTGCCAACTATTTTTTCCAATATTGTTTGGAGCAAAAAATTTTTTTTCTTGTTGCCAATCATTAAATAAAATATGAGGTATAAATTCAAAGTTGGGGAATAATAACCCCTTATTTTTATCAAGAATTATTTCTCTCTTGTTTCTAAACCCATACCAATCTTGTTGGCTAATCGCCTCCAATAAAATTTGCTCAGCGCCCTCTTCAAAGTTTTCTAACTCAGGTTCCAATTGCTCCAGTTTAGATTGAGCTTGTTTTAACAAAGACTGTTGCTTTGCCTTTTCTAACTGAAGTTGATTAAGATGCTCTACAACTTCTGGAGAACTTTTATCAAAAAGCTTAAATTGCAACTCTTTAAGTTGTTCTAGCAACGCTGCTCTTTGGTGCTCTAAACCTTCTCTTTCACCATAATTGATTTTAGAAACTGTATTCACATTACCCCCTAACATTTAAACTATTTTTTAAAAATTCTTCTGTTCTTTATTCACCAACACATCATAAATGATATGCGCAAACTGCTTCATCTTCGCAGGATCGCTCATGAGCTGTGTCATTTGCTCAGTATGTGCATCATTGCTATCCAATACGGCGTCATCAAGCGCCGTATCAAACTCACCGAGCATCGCCTGCTCACGGGTGTTATTTTGAATCTGCTTCATCATCCGCACGTTTTCAGACATCTTATCCGCTACGGTATGAACATAATTAATCATGTCTTTATCGGTCAGCTTATCCGTGATAAAGATCTCATTCACACGGCTTAAAATCACCGACAGGAAGTCTTCTTTCTTGTCTTTCGCCTTGGCTGTACCCAAATCATTCCCAGGTTCAAGTTTATGCTCAGTACTATCTGCTTTAAGCTGAATATCCTGCTGACGAAGCTTAGACAAGCGGTAATGGCTCATCGCCACATTGCTCAGATCAATCTCATCTTCATCCGCAGCTTGTTCACGTAGCATTGGGCGTAAGTTACGCGCAAAAAGACTGAGCTTCTCAAGTTCTTGATCGTCATACTCCACGATCTGAGACATAAACTCATAGAAACGGGTAAAACTGCCTAAATCCTTTTTGAAGATCTCTAGCGCATCACGAGCTTTCTTCGCTTCTGCAAATTCATTTTCAGCATTGGCAATCAATACGGCGTCACCTGTCTGCTTACAGCGCTCTAAACGGTTCTTGGTAACGTCATAATCATTGATGGCTTGTTTATAACGATGCTGCCAGCGTTGTAAAGCTGGCTTACAGATGTTCGCGAGGGCTGCACTGGATTTATTTTTGCTGTAGAAGGCCTCAACGAACTGTTCTACCTCAGTCCAGAGGAAAATACCTGAGGCTTTCAGCTTTTCAAACAGATCATAAACCTGATCGGGATTGGATACATCCGCCAGTTCTGCTGTTTGATAATACGGCTGGAAAGCATCGAGAATGTCTTGTGGATCGTTAAAGAAGTCCAGCACAAAGGTGCCTGTTTCAGATTTCGCAGGATAGATCCGGTTTAAGCGCGATAAGGTCTGTACACACTCCACGCCACCCAATTTCTTATCGACATACATTGCACACAGTTTTGGCTGGTCAAAGCCGGTCTGGAATTTATTCGCCACAATCATCACCTGAAAGTCATCGCTATCAAATGCCTTACGCATCTCACGACCTTTCAGATTCGGGTTCATATTGCTTTCAGTAAATTTCTGACCTAACAGATGACTACTGTCTGCATCATTGGCATTAAATTCTACATCGCCTGAGAATGCCACCATGGCTTGAATGTTGGCATAGTTCTGTTCAGTAATGTATTTATCAAAGGCTTGTTTATAGCGTACCGCTTCTTTACGAGAACTGGTCACCACCATGGCTTTGGCTTGTCCGCCGAGTAAGCCCATAATATTTTTCTTAAAATGCTCAATAATGATATGCACTTTTTGCGAGATATTATGATCGTGTAAGCGTACCCACTGATTCAGCTTGGTCTTGGCTTTCTTGGCATCGACCTGAGCGTCTTTTTCTTCGATCTTCTGCTTGAGCTTGTAGATGACTTTATAGTTGGTGTAATTCTTCAGTACATCCAAAATAAATCCTTCTTCAATCGCTTGGCGCATCGAATAGACGTGATATGCCACAGGAATATTGGTTTTAGACGGCGGCATGCTTGGATCGGGCAAGCGTCCAAACAGTTGTAAGGTTTTATCCTTTGGGGTTGCGGTAAAGGCATAGAAGCTTAGGTTTGCACTGCCCTTACGTGATGCCATCACTGCATCGAGTACATCTTCAGAAGAAAGCTGCTCATCTTCTTCACGCTCTTCAATCATTAAAGTTTCTTTGAGCTGACGCGCCGTGGAACCGCTTTGCGATGAATGGGCTTCATCGGCAATGACGGCGTATTTTCGTTCTTTTAAACTGGTGCTGTTTTCGATGGCACGCAGTACAAACGGGAAGGTCTGAATGGTGACGATGATAATCGGCTGCGCCATTTCCAAGGCTTTTGCCAGTTTCTCGGATTTAGAGCCATCACCTTCTTTATTGTTAATCCGACCCACCACGCCATCGGCATGTTCAAACTGGTAGATCGTATCTTGTAGCTGTGCATCCAGAATGGTTCGGTCTGTCACCACAATCACCGAATCAAACATCTTTTTATTGTTGGCATCATACAGACTGGAAAGCTGATGCGCCGTCCATGCAATCGAGTTGGATTTACCCGAACCGGCACTGTGCTGAATCAGGTATTTTTGTCCTGTGCCTTCTGCCAATGAATCTTGAACTAGGTTATTCACCACTTTCCATTGGTGATAACGGGGGAAGATCAGACTTTCTTTTTTGTATTTGCGCCCTTCCCAGTCTTCCTTTTCTTCAATCTGTAAATGAATGAAGTTACCCAAAATATTCAGCAAGCTATCTGGGGTTAAGACTTCATTCCATAAATAGCCTGTGGCATATTCATTCACATCTTCAGGGACATCGTTGCCTGCACCTTGGGCTGAAGTACCTTTGTTAAATGGCAGGAAGTAGGTGCTGTCACCATTCAAATGCGTCGCCATATAGACTTCATACTGACTGACGGCAAAATGCACCAATGCCCCGCGTTTAAACATCAGTAAGGGTTCAGGCTTGTTGGTTTCAGGGTCTTTGGGCAATCGGGTTTTCCGGTACTGTGTCATGGCATTTTGCACAGCCTGTTTAAACTCGGACTTGAATTCCATAGTTGCCACAGGAAAGCCATTGATAAACAGCACCAGGTCGATGCGCCATTTCTTGGCTTGTTTACCAGTTGCCTCTAATTCGGCTTTGGATGTATATGGGCTATACACCAGTTCAGGCACGACACGGCAGATATTTTGCTGATAGCGTTGATTCAGTTCGGGGTTTAGACCATGTTCAGGTTTAAACTGACAGAATGAAAAGCGTGTACCACGAGTTTTGATGCCATGACGGAGTATGCCCAATGTGCCATAACTGCGGGATTCAACATCGGTGGCATTGATATCGGCTTTTTTAAGCTGAGCCACCACGGTATCTAAAAAATGGCGTTCAGTATCATTGGGGAAGATGTTTTTAAATTTCTGCCACTCGACCTGTTGGGTCTTTTGTACAAAGTCGAGTACATCTTGCTCATACAGGGCTTTTTCACAATTGTAGCCCTGCCCAGAACCCACAATCCAGCCATGGCTTTGCATTTGCGCAATAATATCTTGCTGGAAGATGGTTTCTAAAGTTGCATCCGATCTCATGTTTCCCCTACCCCTAAATACTCAAATTTCTTTATTACTGTTCTATTTGCCAAACTGGATAGCTTTGCCAATCTTCAGGGAAGCCCATCGCTGTTTTTGATATGTTGTGATGTGTCAAAAGCAGATCAACCAGACGTTTACGCCATGTATGCTGCGGGGCGATTTTGTCCATAAAATAGAGTAGAAATACCAGACTGTTATAAATTTTTCGATCTGATGCGTTGGTATTTTCAAAATTGCATTGCACCCGAAGCCCCATCGGCTTACTGCGCGGCTTGGCAATGGTTTTGGTAAATTTGCGGTTCCATAGTCTTGAATGATGGGCACAGGTATTTCTTAAGTAGACAAAATGCTGTAACAAGCCTTCAAACTGTTTTTCATCGCAATCAAAATGACTGGAAATGGCTTTACGTGTCTGAATCGGTGCCAAGAGCTGATACCATTTGGACAGTTGACCAAAACTCATCACTTCGCAGGTTGCCCAAATCGGTGGTAATTCAGGCTCATCATAGGTACGTTTATAGTGTTCTATAAAGACTTCATCTGCCCGGGACACTTCAGTTTTCAGTGATTCGAGCAAGCTGTGCCATCTAAAGGCGGGTTTAAAGTATTGCCCTTGCAGATAGGCGTGACAACCATGCCGATGTGCCAATTCATAGGCAAAACGGGTACGAACGGCAACTTCCAGGCGTTCTATGGCATCCAGGATGAGTAACCTTAATTCACGGTCAAATACATACAGCGCTAACACCTGTTCAAAACTGGTATCTGGTTTAAAGCAATGTGGTGAATGGGTTTCTTCAAATGGAAGCCAGTAGGCACCTAAGCGATAATAATTGATTTGCTCTAGGTAAAATTGTGCATCTTGCTCATTGGCAAATTGCATGCCACGCGCTTTTAATAGCTCAATTTGTTCAGCAAAGGTTTTGGCAGGCTTGTTAAAAGATTTCATAACTGGCTTGCCCTGATTGTTATATTTTTTAGGGCTCTAGAAACAAGTAACCCGACAGTTTGAGGATGCAATTGCTTGCCTAGCCTTGTCGGGTGTTGTTGAGCATATAGTGAATCATTGCAATTATTTATGCAATGATTTTTTGTATCTGCTTGAGTCCACATTTGTTTGAAGCAACTAAGAATATTCATAGGCTTAACTCCGTTTTAGCCTCATTGGGATGTTGCCAGTTGCGTACGTCGATCTTTCCTGTAACCGCAGATGAAATAAGGGCTGTACGGCGTTCTTGCATTAATTGAATTTGTTTCACAGCAAAATTAATCAACGAATCATATTTTTCAATTTTTTGGTCTAACTCTTTTAAGATACATTCTTGTTCTTCGATTGGAGGAATAACAATCACATAATTACGAATATCATCTACATTTATTCGCTTAAAAGTAGAACCTACCATTGCCGAATTAAGTTGAATCTTAATAATTTCAGATTTGAGAAAATGCAAAAGATATTCTGATGAAAGTTTTTGAATAATATGAATTAAGCAAACATCCTGCCCAAGCGCAAATTTTGGTAATTCAGCATGAACTAACGATGCCTCTCCAACAGTTGCATTACGTGTATAGATAATATCACCTACTTGCGGTTTACGATTACCATCAATTAATTCTTGGTAATACTTTTCATTGGTCAATTTTGCATTCGATAAATTAACCTTCCAACCTTTTACTTCACCGATACTAGCTAAGGGAATACCTTCATCAAAAAATTCAGCAGTAATGTGTTTACAGTCTACAACATTAACAAAGTGTTTTAATTTAGATACCGTCCAATGCTCAGGCACTTGCCCTAACCATTCCACACCTGAATCCTTCATCGTTACATCAGGATTTAAACCTTTGGTGACTGCATGGCTAATCACCGCTTGACGCTTTTCTTTAAGCAGCTCAATCAGCTTTTCTTGTTTGGTAATTAAGGTATCAATTTTTGTGGTTTCATGGTCGAGGAAGTTGGCGATTCTTTGCTGTTCATCAACATTACATAGTGGAAGAGGAATTCCACCAAATTGTTCATATGATATTGACTTACCATCTCTTAAACTGTCAGTTGTTGATTGCAAGGCTGCAATATATGGTGCACTTTTAAATAGATATTTGAAGTATGAATAACTTATTGTCTTCTTGTTTTGCAGAACCGTATATGCTGGTGAAACACATCCAGTATATTGACTATACTCAATCCCGCCCTCGAAGCTACGCAAACTAATGACAAAATTGTTTTCATCTACATGCCTAAAAGAATCCGTTCCTTTTAGAGCCAACATTACTTTGGAATCATTTAATTCCATCATAAGTTTTTGTGGGATGACTCCATATTTTTGACTTGCAGCCAATTGCTGATCTGTTTCGAAAGCTGATTTTCTAACAGAAGCAAAAATTCTTTTCCCTGAAAAATAGTTCCAATGACTAGGTATTTTACCCAACCACTCAACACCTGAATCTTTATATTCAGCATATTTCTGATACTTCGACATTAAGAATGCACCTCTTGAAGAAGTGCCATAATTTCACGACTGACCGCATCCAAATCCGTATCAATCTCGCTTAAGTCACGTGGCGGCTCATATACATAAAAATGACGGTTAAACGGAATCTCATAACCGACAATGCCAATCTCGCCATCCTGAGCATCACGCTTATCGGCATTGATCCACGCATCAGGCACATGCGGTTGCACTTCACGCGTAAAGTAAGACTCGATTAAATCTGTGGTGCTTTGGCTTGGGTCAAGCGCAATGTTCTCCGCATCACGCAAATCACCATCCTGCACAAACTCAACCACTTTGCCTTTATAGTTAAACTGACCATACAGCGGATTTTCTGTACCTTTCATCACTTTATTGATCACTGGTTCAGCATCAGCATTCTTCCAGGTGATGGCATCCAGGAATTGCTTCTTCTCTTTGGTTTCAAGCTTCACATTGGCATCTTTTAATGCTTGTTTCAGTACATCATCAAAGGTATTAAAATCATCAAATTGCGTCGTACCAATCTTCGCTTGCAAGGCTTTCGCTTTATTCAATAAATTACGCTGTTCTAACCACAGTTTTGGTTCAAGCACCGTCTTAATATCTTTTTCTTTCAGCTCGCTAAATTCAGCTTTAATCAGCGCACGGATTTCCACCTCAAACTCATCAAGCTGACCATAGCTCTCTTCTGTCCAAGTCTTACCGTATTGCTCATACACTTTTTGCATTACCGCATTAAAAGGCTTCGGTGCAAAACGTAACGATGCGACGGCGTCATCACTTACCTGAGCAGATAAACGTAAAGGACGTTCAATAGTCACACGACGGTAGCCAAACTCATAGCTGTTAAAGATTTTACTAGAAAAGGTTTTAGCAGCTTCATTTTTAGGGTTAGCCGATTGACGACCACGATTAGATTTAACCTCTGCGGGTTTATCCAGTTCACGTGCATCTGTCACTTCAAAGTCACCATAACTGCGGGTAATCATCGCGATATCATCTTCGCTCATTTCATTACGTTTAGAGCCAAGCGACTTACGCATTTTGCTGAACAGGTTACTACCATCAATCAGCTGTACTTTGCCCTTACGTTGAGTCTCTTTTTTATTGCTAAGTACCCAAACATAGGTCGCAATACCGGTGTTATAGAACATATCGGTGGGTAGCGCGATAATCGCTTCCAACAAATCTGCTTCTAAAATATAACGGCGGATTTCACTTTCACCACTGCCTGCACTGCCTGTAAACAACGGCGAACCATTCAAGATAATACCAATACGACTGCCTTGCGCCGTGCTGTAGTCTTTATTGCGCATCTTGCTGATCAGATGCATCAGGAACAATAAAGAACCATCCGATACACGTGGCAAGCCTGCACCAAAACGCCCTTCAAAGCCTTTTTGCTCATGCTCGTCTTTGATGTCCGATTCGATCTTTTTCCAGTCCACCCCAAATGGCGGATTCGATAGCATGTAGTCAAACTTCTCATACGCCAACTGGTCATTGGACAGCGTATTGCCGAGTTTGATATTACGCACGTCCTGACCTTTAATCAGCATGTCTGCTTTACAGATCGCATAAGACTCTGGGTTTAACTCCTGACCAAAAACGCGCATCACCGCATCTGGATTATGCTCATACACATATTCCGAACCTGAGGATAAAAATCCACCCGTACCTGCCGTCGGGTCATAAATCGTGCGGATGATACCGTCACCATTCAGCACATCATCATCCTTGCTGAATACCAAGCCTGTGGTTAAGCGAACGATGTCACGCGGGGTAAAGTGTTCCCCTGCAGTTTCATTTGAACCCTCGGCAAAACGGCGGATCAGCTCTTCAAACACCAAGCCCATTTCATGGTTAGATATATTTTTTGGACTGAGATCAATTTTAGGGTCTGAAAAATATTGAACGACTTTATAAAGCAAGTTGGCATCATCCAGGAGACCAATAAATTCGTCGAACTTGAAGTGTTCAAAGATTTCACGTGCATCTTTGGAGAAGTTTTGAATATAAGTATTGAGGTTTGAACGGATGTCTTTTTGACCCAGGCTGCCTAAATCCAGCTCGGAGGTATTGAAAAATGACAGGCCATTGGTTGCCTTTAGCAGCATCTTTTCTTTGGCTTCTTCTGGCAGTGGCATGAGTTTCACTTTTTCATTGGCTGCCAATACATCTGCCTTACTGGCTTCAAGTACACACTCTAAACGGCGCAACAGCGTAAATGGGAGAATCACACGACCGTATTGAGATTGTTTGAAGTCACCACGCAGTAAATCTGCCACCGACCAAATGAAAGCTGCTACTTGTGAAAAGTTATTATTTGTCATTAAAAAATACCGCTGGCCCTAAGGCTATAAAACTTGAAATTTATAGTTTCATTGTGCCTGATTTACAAAAGATTTTACTAGCCTTAAAATGGGGCAAAAGACGATTATTTAGTATAACAATGGGCTTTCTCAGTATTATTGAAAATAAAGAAATCTACAGTTTCACGCTGAATGATGAACAATGGATGAGACTGAAAGATAAATATAAAAACCTCAGCATGTTTATGCCATGTTGCCAGACACCCGCAATTCCCAAGAAAAATAAACTCGGAACACAATTTTTTGCACATCATCCCTCCAGCAGTTGTGATTTTAGCTCGGGTGAAAGTCGCGAACATCAACTCTGTAAATATCTCATCTTAAAATATCTTCACGAAAATGGCTGGACTGTGATTCCTGAATATCGTGGGCAAACGCCAAATGGTGAAATCTGGATCGCTGATATTTATGCTGAGAAAAATAAAGCCAAAATAGCCATAGAAATTCAGTGGTCTGCTCAAAGCATTGAGGAGACAAAACGCCGTCAGGAAAAATATATTGCTTCAGGAATTCGAGCAGTTTGGTTTATGCGAACAACCCAGAAAAACAAATGGGATGTCTTAGACTACCAGAGTTATGAACTTCCTGTTTTTTCGATTTGGCTGAATAAAGAAACTTATCAACTGACTGCAAGTGGAGCATTTGAAAATTGGGATTCAAGTGATTTAGTCGAAGTTGAGTTTATTTATTTCTTTAAGAAACTCATGACGGACACAGTACAATATTCTGTAAAGCCTAATTCGAGCAGATTTATACAATTGGTGATGAATACCATTCAATGCTGGAAATGCAAACAATCCACTAACACCATCATGGAAATTAATTATTTCATTCCTCATGGTGAAAAACTGACAAAAATATACCGCTTAGATATTGAAGAGCTATCTCAACCGCACAGTGAAGTTTTAAACAGTCCTGAATTACTCCAAAAATATCAGTACGGTTTTATTATTAAACGGTTTAGTAAAACCCGTGGAGAAGCATATTTATCTAATGGCTGTTTTCACTGCGATGCGCTTCAAGGTGCATTTTTCGCTCATCACGAACGGGATTCTAAAAATATGATTTATAGTGATCCAATAGAGGTCAAAATGGATCATAAAACAGAAATTGATGGGCTTTGGTATTATTTGAAATAATTACCCATCAATGAAAAAATTTAAGCTATAGATATAAACTCATTCGCAAAAGTAAAGAGTTTAGAGCCTGTAAATTATTTAGCTATTCCACCTGATCGGCTGCATCGTACCCATCCAACTCCACGTCTTTCATACGCTGTTCCATTTCGGTATTTACCTCTTTTTCTAGCCCACCTGAATCAATATAACGTCTACGTGCTGCTATCCGTTCGGCTTCGGAAGCTAAACGTAACTGCTGTGCTTCATAGGCTTTATTATCGTTTAGATCCTTCACACGCTTCGCATCATTTTCCTCTTTAAGGTCTTCTAGTTGTGTGCCGTATAAGGACAATTCAAACTTAATACTCTCACGCCTATTAAAAGAAAAATCGTTATAGAATTCTAAAATTTGGCATAAGTTATCAAATTTGTCGTTGAGTTGCTTCATCATCGGCTTGGTAAATTTTCTGCTGATCTCATCTGATGTTATGAGCGCATAAATCATCACAAACGCATCAGACAATTGATCCCCTAAATCGTTAATTAATGCCATTCTCTTTCGAGATTTTACAATGATCTCAGCCTGTCTTTTACGCCGTACTTGTGCGTTCATAAGCAGATTCCCGATGCTAGCCTTTTCGCATTCTACGATTTCCTTGATAACGTCAGAATCAGATATGTCACTACCTGTATCACTATGATTAAGACTTTGTTTTTCATTATTTTCTTTATTATCTAAAGAAGCCTTAAAATCATTTTCTGACTCTAATTTTTTGACGCTACGGATTAAATTTTTTAAGGTAGCGTCACTTTTTTTTAATAGATAATCTGACCTTTCCCATCCTTCATGTATAGCCTTATATGCTATAGCCTGATGTGAAGGGAAATCCTTGCACTTCAGTTCATTTTGAACTAATTCTTTTAGGCGCTTATAGGAAACTTTAGGATTAGATTCATAGACCTGTCTAACGCAAAGCCAAAAGTCATCACTGTACTTATTAGGAGCGACTTTATTGGTAATTTCATCCTCAAACCTAACCCATCCTTCTTTTACAGCATGGCGCTCTACAGTACGTTGTGATGGGAAAGTATCAAGATTAAATTTAGTACAAAGCTTACTTTTAATTTTTTCATAATTAGGATGAGCTCTTGATTCATAAAGCTTGCGAATCTCCGTCCATAATTCATTACCATAACGTTTACTATTTATCTGATTTAAATTTGCTTTTTTAGTCATACATTAAACTTTTTGTTGAATCATTTTGAAGATAAGATTGTGAGATACTTTATTGAATCGGATGATCCATCAGACACATCCGTACAATCTAGTTGGTGAATCAAAACGAAAAATGAGAAGAAAAGTCGACGAGCTTGTTAATTTCATCCAGTTTAAATGACACTCTAATTTTTTCAGGTGGATTATTAGAGTGCCCAATAAGAACACGAATAGATGTCGACCCATTTGTTGATTTTGCAAACTTAATATCTATTGTAAATTTGCACTAAAATTTACATCTGTTTCAAACGAAAATCTTCAGTATCAATTTGTATGTCAGAATATAGATGCGACAAGAATCGTGAACAAGTTCGGCTATCCATATATTCAAGTACCTGATTTGCTTTTAGGTTAGAAGTAATAATTGTACTTTTTTGATTTTCATGCCTACGGTAAATAATTTTATTGATAATTTCAGCTTTTTTACCCATGTCGTCATAACCTAGATCATCAATAACTAAAAGATCTATTTCCGTATATTCCTTTAAAACATCTTCTTCATTCAAATCAGGATTTTTCCAAGTAGCAATAACTTTACTTGCCAATCCAAATGAAGTTGAGTAACAAATAGAATTCCTAAAATAATTTAGTTCATAGCAATACTTTAAAATACCCACAGCAATATGTGACTTTCCAACTCCAGTTGGCCCAGTAATTATAAGATTTAAATGAGTTTTCTTTTCTACTATTTGCTCCATATATCTCTTTGAAAGAACTACTATTTTTTCATCTTCTTCGTCATTAATAAGAAAATTGTTTAAATCCTTATTTTTCAAATCTAGAGGTATTTGAGCATTGCTAATTTTCCTACTGAGCAAGTTCTTTAGCAAAATTTCTTCATGTTGTTTGCTCGCATTTTTCAAGCTCTCTGATATACATTTGTTACATATCCACTTGCATTTAAACAATAATTCTTTATTGCATTCATGTTTTTCACAGTAATCAAGTTCATTTAACATATTCATCTCCTTAATTACTTCTTTTGTTTTCTAAAATTGAAGTGACATCATCAGCACGCCCCCACGGAGCATTGATGTCTTCTTTTTTATTTAATATTTTTTTAGTTTGATTATGTTTATTTATATTGGGATCGCCCCCCGATAAATTTACATAATTATCTATATGTTTATTAGCGCGAACTATTGCTTTTAAAACATGACTTTCTAAAGCTCTAGATGTTGGATTTAATATTTTTAAACATTTTAAGGCTTCTTCTAAATCAGCTAATAACTCAGAACTATCGATTGATACATTCCAACGTTTTTCATTACCTTTATTCGCATCTAATGAAGCATTTAACTTTATTAACCATGCTTCCAAAGCTCTTTTTGCAACATATGGGTGATAATATCGCCCATCTGAAGCTAATACCCATTTAGAAAGAACTTTCTCTTCTATCTTCCCCCATTTTTGTCCTACACCAGAAAAATATTTTAGAAGCACACCATCATTAGGAAGACTAGAACAAGGAATTTGATGCCAACTTTTGAGCAATAAATTAAGAAATGCAACTTTTTCGACATAACTAAATGAAATCCATTCATGGCTTGATAAAAAATTATTTACTTCAATTGCAAGATAAGGAAATGAGGTTAGATCACATTTAGGTGGTACTAGAGGTGGTATTAATAGATCTGGTACTAGAGGTAAGATATCTTTCATTATTCATCTCCCTCAGCTTTACAGAGTTCTTTTATATCTTTTAATTTCCACCTTAAACGATTACCAATTTTGATTGGCTGAATTGGCCCGCTACCATCCATTGCCCACTTACGCAATGTTTGAGGTTTTAACTCGAAAATTTGGGCTGTTTGATTAGTTGTGAGTAATGCTAAATCATTAATCTCATCAATATTTAAATCATAACTATTCATAAAAATTTACCAACAACGTAAAGAAGTTATAAATAGTTTTGGTGAAAAATTAAGATAAGTAAAAAGATAAATATAAGAATAAATATATTTATAATATTTTATATTATCATACACTTATATAAATTAATTTATAACTCCACACACCTAAAGGATAATTATCCTTTTTCTGCAAATTGATTTTTATTTTTTAATATTTTTCTTACAGCTTTCCATGCATTAGCAAAATTATGGTCAATGTCTGCAAAGTGAAGAGTAAATTCTTCATCCGAAATGCTTTTACGAACTTTATCTTTTATTCCGTGCTTACCCTGTGGTTTATCATCTAAAAGAGCCTGATCTTCTTTACTTAAATCTTTATAAATTTTAATTAAAAATTCCTGACGCGCTTGTGTAGAGGTCGTACTTTTTTGTGGGTAAATATTTTGGTAACGATTAATTATTAAGAGAAATTTTTTGATTTTTACTATTGGAATAAAAAATTCAGCGGACTTTGAAGCAAACTGTTGCCATGATCCCAAATCATTTCGTTCAGCAAAACTTTCCTTCACAAGAAAATCTAAAAATTCACCCGTGATTGGATTTGGAAGCATTTCTGTTTCAATAATAATATTTTTCTCTGGTGAGGACATCTCACTTTTAAGGACTAGTAAAATAGACCGATAATATTTAATTATCTCTGCTTCAGAAAGTTGATCTACTTTATTTGACTCTCCTTGAATTTTTCTAAGTATTATTTGTAAAGCTGTATATACAGGCACTTTGGACAAACGTGTACTTAAACTTAAATAAGAAATTGAATCATTAATCTCTTGTCTTTCTATTTCTAGAATTCTTTCTTTATTTACATATATTTCTTGGGGATTTTGCAACCCAAAAGGATCATTCATATTGCTACCTATGTGCTACCTTTTTTGTTTTAATTAAAAAACCCCTTACGATTAGTACACGCAAGGGGTTGTTTTATATGGTGGGCCCAGACAGACTTGAACTGTCGACCAACGGATTATGAGTCCGCTGCTCTCACCGCTGAGCTATAGGCCCTTGATTTATAATGATATTTTAACATATACAATGTCTAATATCAATTAAAATGCTCTGTTGTAAATTAACAACTTAGAGTTGTTAATTTACAACTACATAAGTAGTTGAAATAAATACTTTAACTATAAAGTTGTGAAGCTTTAGGGCTTTACATCTGCTCTAACCAACTGAGCTATAGGCCCTATATTCTGAAAGCTTTATTTATCAATAATTTCAGACGAAAAGCATACTATCGAAGATTTTTTTAAAAGACAAGTCCTTTTGTTTATACCTGCACACTAACGCAACAATTTTGGACATCTTTCAAACGGCTATTATTCTTTCAATACACTCAACTCTTGCTTAGAGTGAATAAATCGTAAATTTATAGTCAAAGCCCTTCATAATAAGTATTTGAAACATTCCAATGAAATATACTGAACCAATGTCTTACACGAATAAATTAAGAAGAATGAACAATATTTAAGGAAATATAAAATTCAAAAAAATAGCCGGATTGATAGTTCACTCTCTCGACAGCCAACTTTTTAAATGAATGACGTTTGAATCCGCCATTTAAAAAATACTCAGACCAAATTTAGTCATCAATCGTTCAGCATTTTTGACATTCAAATCATGTGAAAAAGATGAATAAATTATACCTAAAAGATATTACTTTAATTTTTATTTAGATTGTGAACAGAGTATTTTTAAAATCTAAATAATGAATATTTTTAAGCTTCGACTGCAGAGCAATAGCTAAAGACTGCGTTCTTTTTGATCTTCAATGCGAATTTCGATCAAAGACCATACAACAACGAGCATAAACAAGCAAAATGCCAATAGAAAAGTCGAAACATACATCATTCTTTTCAATCCTCATTAAACAACTGTCCAAGTCAGACCATGTGTTTAAAAAATTTTATCTTCGACAAAAGTCTAATAGGTATCTTTTCATCTGACCAGTCATTATTGAGTCTTAATTTATATTAAATAATATCTTTTACATCTTTTTAATATCTTTTTATATATAAAAACAATTAATAGGCGTATTTTTAGAAACTATATCAAGCGTATTTATTTGGTCATTTTTAATGCATCGGTACTTGACTATATATACGAACAGGCAGAAATTAGCCCACTTTCATATTGTCAAATATCCCGCACATTTATGTTAAAAAAATTTATTGGTGAATCCGCATTTAAGCTTGCAGGATGGAAATATCAAGTTGAACCAGATGTACTTGAAAATAAGCAGGTTATTGTCGGGTTTGAACATACTTCCATGATGGATGCCGTGCTTTCACTGGCACTGTTCCAGATTTATGATATAAAAATTCATACCCTGATTAAAAAAGAATTATTTAAAGGTCCCATGAAACCTTTATTAGAGGCTATCGGTGGAATTGCTGTCGACCGAAAGGCAAATCAGGATATTGTTTCTCTTATGGTCGAGCATTTTCAGCAGAATGAGAGATTCAATCTGGTGATTGCGCCTGAAGCGACCCGGGCCAAAACAGGTGAAGCCAGAAAGCCCATCCGTACAGGTTTCTGGTATATTGCCAAAGCCGCTGGTGTGCCTATTGTTTTAATGTATGCCAATTCACAGACCAAACAAGGTGGCATTTTAGGCAAGATTTATCCAACGGAAATTAATCACGACTTGGCTTTATTAAAACAGCTCTACAAAGAAAAGGTAGGATTGGATATTACTATTCCAGAACCTCAAAACATTTCCGAAGATAAAAACTAAGCAGCATTTGTTTAAAAACTCAAAACTGAGCCCTTTCTAAGAAAAAAGGGCTTATGGTAGAATTTGCGCAATCTGATAGGCATAAGGCCAATCTACAAGGAGCATATTTCGCATGGCGGGTCATTCCAAGTGGGCTAATACTAAGCATCGTAAAGCAAAACAAGATGCGAGCCGCGCTAAAGTATTCACAAAATTCATTCGTGAAATTGTTACAGCTGCCCGTTTAGGCGGTGGTGATGTTGCGTCTAACCCACGTTTACGTGCTGTTGTTGAAAAAGCATTAGTCGCAAATATGACACGTGACACCATCAACCGTGCAATCCAGCGCGGTGTTGGCGGTGAAGAAAATGCTGATTTAAAAGAAGTCACTTATGAAGGTTATGGCGTAGGCGGCGTTGCCGTTATTGTTGAAACAATGACAGACAACTTAAACCGTACAGTTCCTGACGTACGCCACTGTTTCTCTAAAACTGATGGTAACTTGGGTACTGCGGGCTCGGTTGCTTATATGTTTACTAAACGTGGTGAGATTACTTTTGAAGATGTATCTTTGGAAGATCAAATCATGGACGTAGCTTTAGAAGCAGGTGCAGAAGATATTGAAGTTGATGAAGATGAAATCTTGGTCATTACCACTCCAGAAAGTTTCGGTACAGTTCAAGATGCTTTAGCCGCTGCCGGCCTTAAATCTGACAATGCCGAAGTTGTGATGAATCCATCAACAAAAGCTGAAATCACAGATATCGACCAGGCGAAAAAAATCATGAAGATGATTGATATGCTTGAAGATCTTGATGATGTTCAAAACGTTTATACCAACGTTGAATTTTCAGACGAAGTATTAGCAGAATTAGATGCTTAACGGTATTTAAAGCAAAAAACGCACCTTTGGGTGCGTTTTTTATGGGCTTTAAAACCTTTTCTATATATAGAACTGTGAACAAAACATAGGATAAGCTTTTAACTCAGATTCGATTAAGCAAGCCGCTACAATTCAGTACATTATATTCCTTAATCACAAAACTGGAATGTAATGCCACCACATGCTCAATTTTGCCAATCCGCTTTAAAAGAATTTCACTATAGTTTTCCATATCTTTTGCAACGACTTCAACAATAAAGTCAGCAGATTGGCCGGTCACCAAAAAGGCATTAATCACTTCAGGAATACTTTCCAGTTCTTCTAAAAACTTGGCGAACGTATCCGTGTCATGTTTATTTAAAGAAACCTGCAAAAGTACATGCAAGCTGAAACCCAACTTGGCATAGTTAATATCACGCTTTAAATGGGTCATGATATTGGCTTCAATCAGATGTTTAATCCGTCGATGCACTGAGCTCACAGAAAGGTTTATACGTTCCGAAAGTTCATTTAAGTTGACATCTTCATGACTCAATATTTCTAGAATCTGTTTATCGAAACGATCCAGTTCCATTTTATACTCTTTTCAATAATCTATAGATACGTAAAATATTACACTCTCTCTGTTATACAACAATTATTTATTTTTCACAAAATTTTAATATCCTGAAAATATTTTCCAAAAGCTGGTGAACACATAAGAGAAATTTTGCTGTCTACCTAGAAATTGATTAAAAATTAAATGCTCGAACAAAACAAAAGAATACAGTCATTTGATTTGCAATAATACGCGCGATATAGCGCGTATTTTTAGGTGTTCCTTTTAAACACCGCGCCAATCCACCCGTGCATTACGTTCGGTTTGATAGATGCGCAGCACATATTGTCCCAAGGGTAATGTCATTAGATGCTCTTTATATTGACGAAATTCTTCAGATAAGGTTTCACCCTGCTCTTTTTCCCAGGGTGTACCTGGAATTTCCAGAATGGGGGCAAGCATTGAACAGACAGCAATATCAGCAAGCCCTAGGCGTTCACCGACAAAATAACGTCCATGATTTTCAATCAATCTTTCATTTAAATTTTGGATGATACTGTCCATGTGCAGTTTAGATTCGGCCACCTTGTCTGCATTCAGTTGGTAACCTTTAGAAAGCAGGGCTCTGATAATCGGTTTGGAATATTTTTCAAACTGGCGTAAATAGCCCTTTTCACCAATCAGAATATCTAAAGACTCTTCATTTTCTGACAAAGTATGGGCCAGCCCCCAACGGCGCACATGTCTGCCCAGTTCGGTGGCAAGCCCATTGATTTCCAAAGCCAGTTGACGCTGCTGGGGATCAGCACGCAATAAAGAATGTTCCGGATATACCTCATCCAGATATAAGGCAATTTCAGTCGAGTCGGCAATCCAAAAATCTTGATCACGTAAAATAGGTAAACGGTTTTGTCCAGTTTTTAATTGGGCAAATGCACGATGCACTCCTGGAATCAGATTATGCGCCACATAATCCAACTCTTTATGATCGAGCAACCAGCGCGCTTTTTCACAAAAATGAGATAAAGGAAACTGGTATAAAATTCGCATAAAAACTCCGCGTTTATTTTTTTAGTTCTGCCAAGCCAAAACCATCTAATTCAGTCGGATACTTTAGTCACCCTACCCCGGAATTACAATGCGCTTTTTATTCAAAATATTATCTTGATCCTGTCAGTCATACACTTTTTATTTTTATACATTTTTTTGTCTTGATTATCTTTAAAGTAGATATCTCCCCATCAAAATCCTCCAACAAATTTCTTAAAAAATAAAATCATGTTGTTTTTTAAACATTTAATATATCCAAAATAAATAAAAATCTAGCAGTTTTTATTTTAAACAGGATTTTTCATAAGCTTTGCAAAAGCAATTGCTTAATTTTGAATTCGATTACTTGTAGCGTTTTGATATCGATTTAAGGTGTCATTATGTCTCGTTTAATTTCTGAAAATGTTCATGTGATTGAAAACGATCTTGAAGCTATTCATGCTGCTTATCATGTCGCAGATTTTGCTTTGGAAGGTCGCAATGAACGTGATCAACAGCGCTTGTTGCCTTTTGCTGAAATTGATCTGTTCAGCCAGAAAGGCTTAGGTGGAATTCGTATCCCAAAACAGTTTGGGGGTGCATTCGTTTCCAATAAAACGCTTGCCCATGTATTCCGTATTTTGAATAAAGCCGATTCCAGTGTGGGACAAATTCCACAAAACCAGATTGCGCTGTTGAACATGATCCAGATTATGGGTACGGAGCAGCAAAAACAGTTTATTTATCAAGAAATTTTACAAGGTAAACGCCTGGCCAATGGTGGCCCGGAACGCCATACCAAAGATACCAAAACCCTGGCGACTACGCTCACGATTGAAAATGGCCGCTATTTTGTCGATGGCGAAAAATTCTATTCGACTGGCAGCAGTTTTGCCCACTGGCTCGCGATTAAAGCCATCCATCCGGAAGGTCATGTGGTACTGACCCTCGTCAATGCTCAGGCTGAAGGCGTGAATGTGATTGATAACTGGAACGGTTTTGGACAGCGTACCACTTCAAGTGGCACGGTTAGACTCGACCATGTGGAAGTTGATCCGCTGCTGATTTTTGATGAACGCCTGCTTTCCAGCCAGCCCAATTACCGCGGTGCGTATTCACAGTTATTACAGGTGGCCATTGATGTCGGCATTGCTGAAGCCGCCTTTGCCGATACTGTTACTGCCGTGCATAAGGCCCGCCCGATTGTGGATGCACACGTGGACAAAGCCAGTTTTGAACATTACACCTTACAGGAAGTCGGCAAATCTTCAGTATTACTCGATGCAGCCATTTTACTGCTTGATGAAGCGGCTGAATATCTGGATGAACTGGATCGGCTGGAGTCGGTCACTGATGAGCAGGCAGCAAAAGCCTCTATTTTGGTTGCTGAAGCGAAAATTTATGCCAATGATGCAGCCCTGCACATTTCAGAAAAACTACTGGAACTTGGCGGTAGCCGTTCCAGCCTGAGTCAGCACAACCTGGATCAGCACTGGCGCAATGCCCGTGTACATACCCTGCATGATCCGGTGCGATGGAAATTGCATGCGCTTGGGGATTATTACCTGAATCATAAACTCCCTGCCCGCCACGCCTGGATTTAAGGACACTGCCCATGACTTCATATCAAAATATTCTTCCTTTTCAATCGGAACAACTGGCGCATGCACACATCATTCAGTCTGATGCAGAGGCGCTGGAAATTGCACATAATTTAGCGGAACAGTTCAAAGCTGGAGCCATGCAGCGCGATGCCGAGCGTATTCTCCCATTTGAAGAAATCGAAGCCTATAGCCAGTCTGGACTCTGGGCAATCACGGTACCGAAACAGTATGGCGGTGCAGAGGTCTCTAGCTATACCGTCGCGCAAGTCATTGCACTGATGAGTGCTGTAGATGGCTCTATTGGACAGATTCCGCAAAACCATTTTTATGGACTGGAGATCCTGCGTAACAACGGTACGGAACAGCAAAAACAGAAACTCTATGCTGAAGTGTTAAAAGGCGCACGCTTGGGCAACGCCCTGGCCGAGTTTAAAACCAAAACCGCTGCACAACGCCAGACCGCAATACGTAAAACCGATCAGGGCTATGTGATTAATGGCGAAAAGTTTTATTGCACCGGCAGTTTATTCGCGCATCGCATTCCAACACTGGTGGTCGATGAGCAGGATCAGCAGTTTCTGGCTTTTGTTCCGCGTAATAGCGAAGGTCTGACTTTAATCGATGACTGGAGTGGTTTTGGACAACGTACCACAGGTAGCGGCACAGTGAAATTCAACAATGTGCGGGTGCTGGCTGAAGATGTGGTGCCATTTGATATTGCCTATTCAGAACCCACCCTCTCGGGTCCGTTTGCACAATTGCTGCATGCCTCGATTGAAACCGGGATTGCCCGTGCCGCCTTTGAAGAAACCTTAAAGCGTGTGCGTCAGGCCCGGCCGTGGATTGACTCAGGTGTAGATCAAGCCACCGATGACCCACTGACCAAATTCGAACTGGGCCGAATTGTGGCCGATGTGCGCGCCTCTGAAGTGTTATTGAAACAGGCCGCCCGTTCAATTGATGCCGCCAGACCTGCACCGACAGCAGAAAATGTCGCCAAAGCATCCTTAGATGTGGCCAAGGTTCGGGCACACAGCACCGAAACAGCCTTAAAGGCATCCTCCAAACTGATTGAACTGGCCGGTAGCCGCGGCAGCCAACGAGAAGATGGCCTGGACCGCTTCTGGCGCAATGCCCGCGTACACACCCTGCATGATGCATCACGCTGGAAATATTATTTCATTGCCAATTATTTATTGAATGGCGTTCTGCCTCCACGTCGGGGAACCTTGTAATGACAACAACACCACAATCTGTACCCAAGAAAATCTTACTGAATGCTTTTGACATGAACTGTGTCGGCCATATCAATCACGGATTATGGACCCATCCGCGTGATGAGTCACACCGCTTTAATGAGCTGAGTTACTGGACAGATTTAGCCCAAACTCTGGAACAAGGACTGTTTGATGGCCTGTTTATTGCCGACATTACCGGGGTGTATGATGTCTATCAAAACAATATCGACCTGACGTTAAAAGAATCGATTCAGTTGCCGAGTCACGACCCCAGCACTCTGGTTTCTGCCATGGCTGCTGTGACGCAAAACCTTGGATTCGGTATTACCGTCAATTTAAGTTATGAATCGCCTTATCAGTTTTCCCGTCGTTTTGCCAGTATGGATCATCTGACCAATGGCCGTATTGGCTGGAATATTGTCACCGGTTATCTGGACAGCGCACAGCGATTAATTGGTGAAAAAGGCCTTAAAGACCACGACCTGCGCTATGAACAGGCCGAGGAGTTTTTACAGCTTTGCTATAAGTTCTGGGAAGGCTCCTGGGAAAATGATGCAGTGCTCAAAGATAAACAAAACCGTATCTTTACCGATCCGGCCAAAGTACATCAGGTCAATCATCAGGGCCAATTTTACCAAAGCCAGGGTGTGTTTCAGGTTTCCCCTTCCATTCAGCGCACCCCGGTATTATTTCAGGCCGGTGCTTCACCGCGTGGAATGGCCTTTGCCACCCGGCATGCGGAAGGCATGTTTATTGGTGGAGATCAACCGGAAAAAATCAAAAAACAGGTCGATCAGATTCGTCAGCAAGCCATCAATCAAGGACGCAATCCTGAAGATATTAAAATCTTTGTCGGCATTACTGTGGTGACTGCGGAAACCGATGAACTGGCGCAGCAAAAACTGGATGAATATAAAGCTTATGCCAGCCCTGAAGCGGGTCTGGCGCATTTTTCCAGTTCCGTCGGCATTGACCTGTCCAGATTTGCCGATGATGAGCCTATTCCTTACCAGCAAACCAACAGCATTGCTTCGGTCAACAACAAGTTTAAAGAACAGCGCATCAGCAAAAACGACTTAAAAGCCCAGCATGTATTAGGCGGCCGTTATCCGCTGATTGTCGGGAGTGGCGCCACTGTGGCGGAAAAACTGATTCAGCTGATTGATGAAACCGGCATTGATGGCTTCAACCTGACCCGTACCGTTGCGCCTGAATCGCACCATGATTTTATCCGTCTTGTGATTCCTGAATTGCAGCAGCGTGGTCGCTATAAGACTGAATATGAACCAGGCAGTTTAAGACACAAACTGTTTAATCAGGGAGACCGCCTATCGAACTCACACCCAGTTCAGCAATTTCGATGTCCAAGCTCCGCCTCAACTTCGAATTCCAACTTAAAGCAAAAACAATCCGCATAAATTTTGAGGTGCAACATGGCACAAACAGCAAAAACCAAACTGACCATTATTGGGGTCATTATTGCCGCCGTCATTATTGGACTGGCGGTCTGGAATCAACAAAAGAAATCCGCTTCGGATGAACTGGTGATTGGCATCAGCCCATCCTTTGCCAAGCCTTTACAGGTGGCAGCAGTCGAAGCCAAACAGCAAGGCCTGAACGTGAAACTGGTGGAATTTTCCGACTGGAACACGCCCAACATTACCCTGAATCACGGTGATATTGATGCCAACTTCTTCCAGCATCAACCCTTTTTGGATAATGCCAAAAAAGAAACTGACTTTAAGATCAAAGCCTTTGCCAAAGGTGCAGCCACGCATGTGGGTCTATATTCCAAGAAAATCAAAAGCTTTGATGAGTTAAAAGATGGCGCCAAAGTCGTGGTTCCAAACGACCCTGTCAACCAAGGTCGTGCTCTACTGTTATTGCAACAAGCCAAACTGATCACCCTGAAGAATCCTGAAAATCATTTATCGAGCCTGAAGGACATCGCAAGCAATCCGAAAAAATTGCAGTTTGTTGAAGTGGAAGGCCCGCAAACCGCACGTGCCATTGATGACGTCGATCTGGCTTTTGGTTATCCGCACTACTTGCGTCTGGCAAAAACGGCTGATCCTGAACAGGCGCTGTTATTTGACTCTAACACCGACACCCGTTATGCCATCCTGTTTGCCGTGCGTGAAGATTATCAAGATAAAAACGACAAGCTGAAAAAATTTGTCGAGATCTATCAGAACTCGCCAAAAGTGAAACAGGCTCTGGATGCTGATTTCGGTGCCAAACTCTGGTTCCCGGGCTGGAAATAAGGATTTAAATCATGTCTCAAGTTTCCAAACTGAACCTTAAAAAACTGCTGATAGGTCTCACTATCCTTGTCATCATTGCAGGATTAATAACCTATCGTTATGTGCAAAACCCGCAACAGGATAATGTCCTGACGATTGGTATTAGTCCGCCTTATGCAGAACTATTACAGACAGTTGTAAAAGAAGTAGAGAAAGACGGCATTCATGTCAAACTGGTGGAGTTTTCAGACTGGCAGGCTCCCAATGTTGCGGTACAAAATGGCGATATTGATGCCAACTTTTTCCAGCAAAGCGTGTTTTTAAAGAATGCGATTCAACAGACCCGTTATGACCTGCATGCTTTCGGCATCGGCAGTGGCAGCCATGTCGGTTTGTATTCCAAGCAATATAAATCCTTAGAGGCCTTGCCACAAAATGCACGTGTGGTGATTCCCAGTGATCCTGTGAACTCGGCTCGTGCATTGATTTTGCTGCATCGTGCAGGCCTGATTCAAATCAGAGATATCCATAATGAGCTATCAACCCTGCAAGATATTGTGACCAATCCAAAACAGCTTAAATTTTTAGAAGTGGAAGGTCCGCAAACGGCTCTGGCCTATGACGATGCCGATTTGATTTTTGGTTTTCCGCATTATTTAAATATGGCGAAAAAAGCCGATCCTCACAGTGCCCTGTTTTTAGACCCGGTGGACAAGAAATACGCCATTCTTTTTGTGACCCGAAAAGATTATGTCGATCACGATAAAAAGCTCGAAACCTTTGTCAAAGCTTTCCAGAACTCTGCAAAAGTAAAAACAATTTTAGACCGGGATTTTGGTACAGGCATGTGGTTTGAAGGCTGGAAATAAGGTGAATACTATGGTGAGTTTTGGTTCTCAGGTGGACTTTTCCGTCCCGCATATCAAGATCAGAAACCTGAACAAATATTATGAAGTACAGGGTAAATCGGTACATGCCTTGAAAAACATCAACCTGGATATTCCGGAAGGAAAAATCTTCGGGATTATCGGCAAAAGTGGTGCAGGCAAATCTTCCTTGCTGCGCACCTTAAATGGTCTGGAACAGATCAGTGAAGGACATATCCACATTCACCAGCAAGATCTGGCAGAACTGAAACATGCTGAACTGATCCGGCTGCGTCAGCGCATTGGCATGATCTTCCAGCATTTTAACTTGATGTCTGCGAAAACCGTCTGGGAAAATGTTGCCCTGCCGCTGAAAGTTGCAAACTATCCAAAACATGAAATTGAAACGCGGGTCAATGAAGTGTTGCAATTGGTCGGGTTGGGCAATAAAGCGCAGAATTATCCTTCGCAGTTGTCTGGCGGGCAGAAACAGCGCGTCGGCATTGCCCGCGCACTGGTGCATCATCCGGAAATTTTACTCTGTGACGAAGCCACCTCTGCCCTCGACCCGGAAAGTACTTCTGTGGTGCTGTCCCTGCTCAAGGAAATCAATCAAAAGCTCGGCATTACCATTGTGCTGATCACGCATGAAATGCAGGTCATTCGTGAAATTTGCGATCAGGTGGTGGTGATTGAACACGGTGAAATTGTCGAAGCAGGTGAAGTGTGGTCGGTCTTTTCTAATCCGCAGCAGCAGATTACTCAGGAATTGCTGAATCTGGAACAACTGGAATTGCCTTTTGCGCTAACGCCAGAGATTATTGCTGACAGCTCACATAGCATTTTAAAACTGCGCTATGCCTCCAGTGTTCAGCACGCCCCGGATTTAAAAGTGATTTTCGAGCAGTTCGATTATCCGGTTCATCTCTATCAGAGTCATATCGACAGCATCCAGAACCATCTGGTCGGCAGTTTTATTGTCGCTATCCCTGATCTGCATATAGATACCAAACTGCTCCAGCAGAAATTAAAACAGTACATCGCACAGATTGAGGTGATTGGCTATGCACGACCAGCTTATTGATTTATTACTGACTGGCACAATCGACACGCTATTGATGGTCGGCGTATCCGCCATTGTGGCTTTTCTGATTGGCTTGCCTATCGCGATCATTTTGGTCAGCACCTCCGAACATGGCATCTATCCATCCAAGCCTATTAATCAGGCTTTGGGCTGGGTGGTCAACATTACCCGTTCGGTACCGTTTTTAATTTTAATGGTGGCGCTCATTCCACTCACCCGCTGGATTGTTGGCACCAGTTATGGGGTCTGGGCCGCGGTGGTACCTTTAACCCTGGCAGCCACACCGTTCTTTGCCCGTATTGCAGAAGTCAGCTTACGCGAGGTCGATCAAGGTCTGATTGAAGCCGCCCAGGCGATTGGCTGTAACCGCAAGCAGATCATCTGGCATGTGCTGCTGCCTGAAGCCCTGCCCGGGATTGTGGCCGGTTTTACCGTGACCCTGGTGACCATGATCAACTCCTCGGCAATTGCCGGTGCCATTGGCGCAGGCGGTTTGGGCGATATTGCCTATCGTTATGGTTATCAGCGTTTTGACATGCCGATTATGCTTGCCGTAATTGTAGTGCTGGTGATTCTGGTCATGCTGGTGCAGGCCACGGGCGATACCCTATCCCGTCAGCTGGACAAACGCAAAATTTAAATCCCTATCCATTTTAGGAGTTTTCAACAAAGCATCCAGCCATGACCTGACTTTGTCATGGCTTTCATGTAAAATCAGCGGCAATTTTTAAATAACACGTTGTGAGTCATTTCATGGGTTTTAATTGCGGTATTGTCGGCTTGCCGAACGTTGGTAAATCTACACTTTTCAATGCATTGACTAAAGCTGCTATTGCTGCAGAAAATTTCCCGTTCTGTACCATCGAACCAAACACCGGTATCGTGCCTGTACCTGATCCACGCTTGGACAAACTGGCTGAAATTGTCAATCCGCAACGCGTGCTTCCAACCACCATGGAATTTGTAGACATTGCCGGTCTGGTTGCCGGTGCCTCTAAAGGCGAAGGTCTGGGTAACCAGTTCCTGGCCAACATCCGTGAAACTGATGCCATTGCACACGTGGTGCGTTGTTTTGAAGATGAAAACGTGATTCACGTCAATGGTAAGATTGACCCGCTGGATGATATCGCGACCATCAACACGGAACTTGCACTGGCTGACCTGGAAACTGTGACTAAAGCGGTTACGCGTCTGGCTAAATCTGCAAAAGGCGGCGACAAAGATGCACTTGCCACCAAAGCCGTTCTGGACAAAATCCTGCCTTTACTGGATGAAGGCAAACCTGCACGTGCAGCCAATCTGGATGATGATGAACGCAAACTGGTACGCGGTTTCGGTTTAATGACTTTAAAACCGACCATGTATATTGCCAACGTGGCTGAAGACGGTTTTGAAAACAACCCGCATCTGGAAGCTGTTAAAAAATTGGCCGCTGAAGAAAATGCGATTGTGGTTCCACTGTGCAACCAGATTGAAGCTGAAATTTCACTGCTTGAAGATGAAGACCGTGCTGAATTTTTAGAAGCGATGGGCATGGAAGAACCAGGTCTGAACATCGTAATCCGTGCCGGTTACAGCCTGCTTGGCTTACAGACTTACTTCACTGCGGGTGTACAGGAAGTTCGTGCCTGGACCGTGAAAGTCGGTGCGACTGCACCTCAAGCAGCCGGTGTAATTCACACGGATTTCGAAAAAGGCTTTATCCGCGCTGAATGTATTGCTTATGACGACTTTGTACAGTACAACGGCGAAGCTGGCGCGAAAGAAGCCGGTAAATGGCGTTTGGAAGGCAAGACTTACGTGGTTCAGGACGGTGACGTGCTACACTTCCGTTTTAACGTTTAAGCCATTCTGACCTTTCAAAACAGCTTAAAAAGCCAGCATCATGCTGTAATGCCAGTCAGTTAAGAAATTGACTGGCATTTTCTTTTTTAAAGTCATGATTATATTTGACATGTGGAAAATTCATCCGCAACTGTTTGAGGCATGACTACATTAAAAAATGATTGTTTCTGCGACAAATTTGCTAGTTGATGGTGGCTGACGAGTTTTGCGGATGACAAATGCCTTTGGTTACTTTGGGCGAAACCAAAGTAACAAATGAGCTGAAACAGTTTGATTTAAAACGGCAAGACTCCGCCGTGAATTACTTAAAAATTAAAAAGTCTATTTCTAAACTCCTTAACTGATCAGCATTAAGTATGATGCTGGCTTTTTTATGTCGAACTTTTTCAGTTCAGGCTTACCGTCTGGGCATCCATTGCAGCACGTTGCTTGCGTGCTTCTGCCAGCATGCGTTGCTCCAGCTCTTTTCGAAATCCGAACATAAACACCATTTCAGCCAATACAAATAAAGGCCCGATTGCCAGGCCAATCACATCATCCATAAAAGCCGGTTTTTTCTTTTCATAAAAATGGCCCACAAACTGGAATACCCATCCCACCACAAAAATGCCGATACTTAAGCTTAACCAGACCACCGTATCCAGCTGGGCAATCCTGTAAGCGAATGGATAAGCAAGCGCGTAGATGAGCAACATGATCAGGCCAAAGATGCGGTCCAGGCTGAGATAATACAGCGTACTGGCAAGCAATAGCCCTAAAGCCAGCGTCAGCTCAACACCTGAAATGATCACACCGGCACGTGCAGTCAGGCAGATAATGGAAAACACAATCAATGGAATGCCAATAAAATGGGTATAAATATTTTTCTGGTCCAGATGATATGCTGCATACTGGCTCAGCAGCTGTTCTAATTTGGTCATGACCGTTTCCTTGTTAGACTTATATTTTCATTTCACTATATAAAAAAATACCCGGACAAGTTGTCAGCTAGCCGACAACTGACATTAAAAAAGGAATAACAATGCTCGAACCGGTTTATATCGATCATTTACAGCAGAATGTATGGTTTGCACAATTGTCAGCCGAATTTAAGCAGTTCATTATCCAGCATGCCGTGCAGCAGCATTTTGACAAGGAACAAGCGATTTTTCATGCCGGTGATTCATTTAATGGCATCTATGCCGTTTTAGAGGGTGCCGTTCGCCTGGGCTATATTGATATTCATGGCAAAGAATCGGTGGCTGCCATTGTTGAACCGATTATGTGGTTTGGCGAAATCTCGCTGGTCGATGCCCAGCCCCGTTCCCACGATGCCATTGCCACGCAAAAAAGCCTGATCCTGCATATTTCCAGTACCGCCCTGCAATCACTGCTGCAACAGCATCCGTTTTTTTGGTATCACATCGCGCAATTGACCAGTCAAAAGTTGCGCTTTGCTTTTCTGGAGCTGATTTCCATTCAAACGCAAAGCATCAGCCAGCGTTTGGCACAGCGTTTGATGTTTATTTTAAATGGCTATGGCAATCATTTAAGTATTGAAAAGAATGTCATTCATTTATCTCAGGAACAACTGGCCCAAATGCTGACCTGCTCCCGGCAGACCATCAATCAGGAACTGCAAGCTTTGGAACAGCAAAATATATTGCGCCTATCTTTTAAGAAAATTGAGATTTTGGATGTAGCGGAACTGCATCGCATCGCGCATGCCTTTCCCAATCTTTAAATCGGAACATGAAGGAAATTTTAAACCATGAAAATAATTCAGCGATGTATCCCGTTGCGGTATCAGCTGTGTTTCGGTCAAGCCTGACAGGTGAATGACTTACCGGATGACGCATTTATTTTATTTATCGTGTTTATGAACGTAATTGACACACATTGACATCATCAAACCCATTGGTGCATGGCGCAACTTCATATTCATTGTCCAACGACGCCTGGATGGCCTGTAGCAGCTCTGCAGCTGTGGCAACATCACTTAAAGCACTCAAAACGACAGCCATACTTATTGATAAAAACACTTTATTTACCATCTTTATTACTCCTGATTCTTTTAAAGTTAAATAAATTTTGAATTTATTTAAATAATATTATGTAATAATCACATATTATTATAAACATTTTATCATTTTATGATAATTTAATATTTTTATCAGGTTATCACTTTATCTTCTTACTCATTCTTTAAAGCTATAAATAAGAACATGTTTAAATATTTAAAATATAAAAAAACGAGGCCATGGCCTCGTTTGCTTTGCATTTAAACGCCGATCTTTTTCGGGTCGGTATTGCCCAACTGCGGATGCTCAATCGCACCTTTACATTGCTGTTTATCACGTTCGTAATCGGCCTGCTTCTGCGCCACTGTACTTGATTGCTCCATCGTCTCACGTGCCCAGATTTCCAGACTGGTCAAGGCTTTACGACAGAGTGCATATTTACCTTCAGTCACCGAATCAGTCATTTTGACATTAATGCGCCAATCGGTGCTGAGCTTGCGTGCAGGTTTACGGACCTGTTCTTCTAATACATCCAGTTTTTTGGCATAGACCAAACCATCCACCTTGTTAATGAATGTCCAGGCTTCATGCGCATAAGTGGTGGCATCATTGGTCAGTTTGGGTGCGGGTTTAATTTCAGCTTTTTCTGTTTTTTCGCCATCATTTCCACAAGCCTGCAGCAAAACACTACTGCACAATAAAGAAACGATCAGCATTCCACGTGTCTTCGACATCAACATATCAGGCTCGCCTCGATAAACAATTCGGCACTATGCTAGTGAATTCGAGTACAATACTCAATCATCATTTGACCTGCTGTTCAACTCTCCCGCAAAGGTGTGTCGTGTCTGAGCACAAAACTCCTCCAGTTCAAGCTGCTGGCTTTTGGCAAGGTGCTAAAGACAGTCAAGCCATTATTTTTACTTATCTTCCCGTTTCCTTTGCTTTCGGGGTTTCGGCCAGCCAGTTTGGTTTTAGCTCCTGGGAAGCGCTGTTTTTATCCTGCTCGATGTATGCCGGTGCCAGCCAGTTTCTGGTTGTCGCCTTACTGGGCAGTGGCACCTCCATCTGGATGACCGCCCTCACCGTCATTGCTTTAGATATTCGACATGTGCTTTACGGCCCAGCCCTACAAAACCTGATTCAGGACAAGCTGAATTTAAAGAAAACTGCCGTCTGGGCCTGGGGCCTGACCGATGAAGTGTTTGCCTCGGGCATGATTAAACTGTCGCAACGCCGTCAGGAATGGTCAGAGTCCTGGATGCTGGGCTTAAGCCTGTTTAGCTGGATGTCCTGGGCTTTAGGTTCTTTCCTGGGTGGATTGTTCGCCGACCAGGTCAGTGCCTTGCCGCAGTTTTTACAGGCCGCACTGGATTTCCTGCTGCCGGCTTTATTCCTGAGCTTCCTGCTGGCTGCCTTTGAAAAGAAACATACTTTTATTGTCACGGTCTGTTTAATTGTTTCCGCGATTGCCTGCTATTTCATTAATTTGTCTGCAGCCATTTTTATTGGGATTCTATCCGGCATTCTGGCCGGCTTATTTAAGCACTATGTTTTAAAACAGCATGATGATGTACTGGGAGAAGCCCATGAATCTTGAAATTATTCTGGTCGGGATTATTGTCGGGATTGCCAATTTTGCTTCGCGTTTTGGTCCTTTTTATGTCATTCAGAAAAGTCGGCAAAACGCTCAAAAGCGTGGCTCGGTCTGGATCAGAATTGCTTTAGGCAGTATTGGCATTGCCGCTATCAGTTCCATGCTGGTGGTGGCGACACTTCCGCCACTCATGGAAAACCCGAATAAAAGCTTTGCCATGCTGGTCGGTTTTTTAACCTTAGCCGGGCTATATTTTAAATTCAAGAAGATTGTTCCGGCGACTTTAACCGCTGCGCTGGCCTATGGCGTGATTTATACTTATCTGCCGGTTTCATTTTAAACCCTGTATACAAGTCCCTCTTTTATAAAGAGGGATTTAGGAAAATTTTTAAAGCACTTTATAAATAAAATTGTTGGACAATATCATTATTTTATGTGAATCCGGGCTTAATTCGGCAATCAGTTCTGCTATGCTAAAAGTCCATAAAATCAAGCATGGATGATTTACATGAGCGTGACTATTGGTACTCCCCTTCAAACTTCTGCCTTTAAAGTTTTGCTCTTAGGCTCAGGAGAATTAGGTAAAGAAGTGGTGATTTCTCTACAACGTTTAGGTGTAGAAGTTCATGCTGCTGACCGTTATGATCATGCTCCTGCGATGCAAGTTGCCCATTATGCATATACCTTGAATATGGCAGATGCCGAAGAACTCAAACAACTGATCCAGCAGGTTAAACCTGATTTAATTGTGCCTGAAATTGAAGCCATCGCAACTCAGGTTCTGGTCGAAATCGAACAACAGAATATTGCCACCGTCATTCCTTCTGCCAAAGCCGTCAACCTGACCATGAACCGTGAAGGCATTCGCCGTCTGGCTGCCGAAGAACTGGGCTTGCCGACCTCAGCTTACCGTTTTGCCGACTCGCTAGAATCATTCCGTGCAGCCTGTGATGACATTGGCTATCCCAACTTTGTCAAACCGGTGATGTCTTCTTCCGGTAAGGGACAATCACGCGTCAAGAACTTTGATGAAGTGGATGCGGCCTGGGAATATGCGCAAACCGGTGGCCGGGTCAATCAGGGTAAAGTGATTGTCGAATCGCAAATCGACTTCGACTTTGAAATTACCCTGCTCACGGTACGTGCCAAAAATGCGGAAACATGTGAAATTGAAACGCAATACTGCGACCCGATCGGACACCGTCAGGACTCTGGCGATTATGTCGAAAGCTGGCAGCCTCAGGCCATGACAGCGGCGGCTTTGGAAGAAGCCAAACGCATTGCGCATAAAGTCACAACAGCTTTAGGAGGCTGCGGTATTTTCGGCGTGGAACTATTTGTCAAAGGCGATAAAGTATGGTTTAGTGAAGTCTCTCCACGTCCGCATGACACAGGGCTGGTCACCCTTGCATCGCAATTCCAGAGCGAATTTGAATTACATGCACGTGCCATTTTAGGCCTGCCGGTAAATACATCTCGTCATAGTGTTGCAGCCAGTGCTGTCATTTATGCAGGCGTTGATGACACCAATCTGTCTTTTTCTGGCTTAAATCTTGCTTTAGCCAATCCAGACACCGATTTACGCCTTTTTGGTAAACCCGAGGGTTTTAAACGTCGTCGTATGGGGGTTGCAACTGCACGTGCTGAAACAACAGATCAGGCGCGTCAACTTGCCCTAGAGACGGCGTCTCAAGTCAGTGTTCAACAAAACTAAACCTGCCACCTTATTAACGGACCACTGTTCATGATCAATACCTCTCCTCTGCTGAATTACGTTAAAAGTAACCATGACATCCAGGCAATCAATCAATGGCGCACCGATGTTGAAAATCAGCTTCAGGAAAGTTTTGAAAATGGACAGTCCATCCGAGAAATTATCCTGGCCCGATCCCATTTGATTGATGAAGCCCTGGAGTTTCTCTGGAAACATGCTGAACTTGACCAGACCGATCTGGGCTTGTTTGCGGTAGGTGGTTATGGCCGTCGGGAAATGCTGCCTTATTCCGATGTCGATATCATGATTTTATCGGAACATGACATTACTGCCGAGCAGGAAAAACTGATTTCCACTTTTATCTCCTCGCTTTGGGATGTCGGCAATTTCAAACCCGGTATTAGTGTACGGACCATTTTGCAGTGTGTTGAACAGGCCACCAATGATTTAACCGTCGCGACTGCGCTGATTGAATCGCGCTTAATTAGCGGCAACCGGCATCTAGCCAAATGGCCACGCCGTATTGTGTCGCAAACCTGGACCGATAAAACCTTTTTTGATGCCAAAATGGATGAGCAGGCAAAACGCTATGCGCAGCACAACAATACCGAAAGCAACCTGGAACCGGACATCAAGAATGCGCCGGGAGGCATCCGCGACATCAACCAGATTGGCTGGATTGCCAAACGTCACTTCAGGGTCAACCGGATTTATGACCTGGTGCATTTAGGCTTCATTTCAGAGTTCGAACTGGGTGTTCTAGAAGAAGCTGAAAGCTTTTTATGGGAAATCCGTCATCATCTGCACCGTCTGACCAAACGCGATGAAAACCGCTTATTGTTCGACTATCAGCGTGATATTGCGGCCTTATTTGGCTATACCCGTGAAAAAGATAAATCGCCGAATTATCCGATTGAACAGTTCATGAAGCGCTATTACCGTAGCGCACAGCAGGTCTCTACCTTAAATGAAATGCTGCTGGCCTACTTTAATGAATCTGTGATTACCCCACGGTTACCCAACTACGAACGCAAAATTGAAGAAATTAACGAAAATTTCAAACTGGTCGATGGCAAACTGGCGGTACAGCATCATAAAATTTTCTCGGAACGTCCAAGTGCAATTTTAGAACTGTTCTATTTATTGGCGAACCGTCCTGAAATTGAAGGCATCCGTGCCCGCACTTTACGCCTGCTCACCCTGGCAGCCAAACGCATCAATCAAGCCTATCGCGATAATCCCGAACATCAGGCCCTGTTTATGGCAATCATGCGTTCACCGCATCGCCTGTATGACACACTGGTGGCGATGAAACGTTATGGCGTGCTCGGAAACTATATTCCGGCATTCGGGCAAATTATGGGGCTGATGCAATATGACCTGTTCCATATCTATACCGTAGATGCGCATACTTTATTATTGCTGCGCAATTTAAACCGCTTTAAAGAACCTGAATTTGCCAAAGATTTTCCGGTGGTCAGTTCGGTGTTCCAGCGTCTTCGCCGTCGCGACATTGTCTATCTGGCGGCCTTGTTCCATGACATTGCCAAAGGTCGTGGCGGTGACCATAGCGAACTGGGTGCAGAAGATGCGATTACCTTCTGTCGTACCCACGGCTTTACCGAACGTGAATGTAACCTTGTGGCCTGGCTGATTCAAAACCACTTGCTGATGTCGATGACCGCACAGAAAAAAGATATTTCCGACCCGGACGTGGTGCAAGATTTCGCTGAAAAACTCGGTGATATGGAACACCTGGACTATCTGTATACCTTAACCGTTGCCGATATTAACGCGACCAATCCAAAACTGTGGAATACCTGGCGTGCCTCCCTGATGCGTCAGCTTTATACCCACGCACGTGATGTGATTCGTACCGGTCTGGGACATCCGGTGGATTATCAGATGCTGATTGAAGACACCAAATTCGCTGCCAGTGAATTGCTGGTCAATGACTTCTCCCTGGCGGATGTCGAAAAAGTCTGGCAAGAACTCGGCGATGAATACTTTATTAAGGAATCAGCCGATGAAATTGCCTGGCATACCCGTGCCATCTTGCAACACGGCCATAATCCAGAGCCTCTGGTCTTGATGCGTGCCCATCGCCAGTCGGCACAAGATGCCGTGCAGATCTTTATTTACACTCAGGATCAACCGAATTTATTCGCCACCACTGTCGCCATTCTGGACCGGATGAACCTGGACGTTCAGGATGCACGGATTATCACCGCCTCGACTGCCTTTAGCCTGGACACCTATGTGGTGCTGGACCGTTTTGGGACTTTGCTGACTGACCCTGAACGTGAACAAACGGTCATTGAGGCACTGGTCAAGGCGTTGAGCGAGTCAGATAAATACCCGGGCCTAATGCAACGCCGTATTCCACGCCAGTTACGTCATTTCGATATTGAAAATACCGTGGATATCACCCTGAATGCAGCACTTCAGCAAAACATGGTGGAAATTGCAACGCTCGACCATCCGGGTTTACTTGCTAAAGTAGGTGGTTTATTTATGATGCAGGGTTTAGATATTCATTCTGCTAAAATTGCCACCCTGGGTGAGCGTGCAGAAGATATTTTCTTTGTCACCAAAAAAGATGGCAAGCCAATGACTGATTCAGAAGCTGAAACTTTTGCTGCCCAATTGAAGTCAGCTCTGGATGAAGCCTCAAGTCTAGTCTCTGGTCACCATTAACTTAAATTTACGCGGTATCGATTTCATGAACTCAAGTTTGTCATTATTGCATCCTTATCCTTTTGAAAAGTTAAATAAGCTTTTTCAGGGTATTCAACCTGCAGATTTACCACTCATTCCATTATCGATTGGTGAACCAAAGCATCCGGCACCGGAGTTTGTGAAGCAGGCCATTATTGACAACTTCCAGCATTTATCGACTTACCCGAACAGCAAAGGCTTGCCTGAATTACGTCAAAACATTGCCAACTGGCTCACCCGTCGCTTCAAGCTGAACAGCATTAGCGCTGAAAACCATGTTTTGCCTGTATCGGGAACACGTGAAGCGATCTTTTCTTTTGTTCAGGCTTTGGTCAACCGCGAAGATGCACCTTATGTGGTGATGCCGAATCCTTTCTATCAAATTTATGAAGGGGCAACTTTGCTCGCCGGTGCCAAACCTTACTTCATTAATTGCACAGAAGAAAACAATTATCTGGGTGATTTTGATGCAGTTCCCGCAGAAGTGTGGGAAAAAACGGCATTATTATTCGTCTGCACTCCAGGTAATCCGACGGGTGCCGTATTGTCCAAAGAACAATTTAAAAAACTGATTGCACTTTCAGACCAGTACAATTTTGTGATTGCCTCAGATGAGTGCTATTCAGAACTCTGGTTTGAGGAAGCCCCTGTCGGTTTACTGGAAGTCTGCGCTGAACTGGGTCGTGACGATTACAAAAACTGTGTCGTGTTCCATTCCCTGTCCAAGCGTTCAAACCTGCCGGGCATGCGTTCCGGCTTTGTTGCCGGTGATGCCACTTTACTGAAACCTTATTTGCAATACCGTACCTATCACGGTGCTGCCATGCCGGTTCAGCATCAACTGGCCTCTATTGCGGCGTGGGATGATGAAGTGCATGTGGAAGAAAACCGTAAGCTGTACCGTGCCAAATTTGAATTGTTTCAAAATGAACTGGGACATTTACTGCCACTGAAAAAACCGGATGCGGGTTTTTATTACTGGCTGAAAGTCGACAATGACGAAAGCTTTGCCAAAATGCTGATGGAAAAAGCCCATATTAAAGTCCTGCCAGGCCGTTACCTTTCACGTGATACCGAGCAAGGCAACCCGGGTGAAAATCATGTCCGTATGGCATTGGTCGCCGATATCGCACAATGTGAACAAGCCATTCAGCGTTTGAAAGCCTTTCTTTAATGGCTTAAATAAGCAATAAGATCAACCATTATCCACTGCTGCAACAGTGGATAATTTTTTGCACATGCATTTAAACGCAGCCTATAAAATGAGAGAGGGCGATTCATGAATCGCCCTATTTTATTTATTTTCTATTATTCCAGCTTAAGCTTACTGCGCTAAAGCTGCTTCAATTTCATTTTCCAGATCTTCAGGCTTGGTGGTCGGTGCAAAACGATTCAATACTTTGCCATCTTTGCCAATCAGGAATTTGGTAAAATTCCATTTAATGCCGTTGCCTAAAATTCCCTTGCTGTTATTGGTCAAATAGCGGAATAAAATATGGGCTTCAGGTCCCTTGACATCCACTTTGGCAAACATCGGGAAATTCACCCCATAATTTTTTTGGCAGAATGCACCAATCTGTTCATTGGAACCCGGATCTTGCCCGCCAAACTGGTTACAGGGAAATCCCAATACTTCAAATCCCTGATCTTTGTATTTTTCATACAATTTTTCAAGACCTGCAAACTGGGGCGTAAAACCGCATTTACTTGCGGTATTTACAATTAATAAAACCTTACCTTGATAATCGGCAAATGATTTATTTTTTCCATCTAACAACTCAGCCTCAAACTGATAAATGTTGGTCATGGATAGGTTTCCTCATCATTTTTTTCTTGTGTTTTTAATTCTAAAGAAGCTGAATTGACGCAATAGCGCAATCCTGTAGGTTGTGGACCATCTTCAAAAACATGGCCTAAATGTGCGCCACAATGATGGCAAACAATTTCGGTTCTGACCATCCCATGCGAAGAGTCCTGATGCTCTTCAATAACCGAATTATTTACAGGACGATAAAAACTTGGCCAGCCACTGCCGCTGTCATATTTAGTTTCAGAAGAGAATAATTCTGTCCCACAGCAACGGCAAAGATAAGTCCCTGCTTGCTTTGTATTCCAGTACTTACCGGTAAATGCTGGCTCCGTCCCCTTTTGTCGCGTAATGCGAAATTCGTCTGGTGATAACTCTCTTTGCCATTCTCGGTCTGTTTTATTGAGTTTTCCCATCACTAACTCCTTTAAATCTTTGACATTCAATGTCATGCTTCAGTACTTCATATTTACGCTAGAGCAAAAAAAATATCTAGCTAAATTTCAATATAGATTGTGATATTTCAGTAATCTATTTTTTTACACACTTACATAGTTGGATGGAAATATGTCCGTTTTAGGTAACACTACGCCACGCGAAATTAAAAAATCGTCTAAGCTCGAGCATGTATGCTACGACATTCGCGGACCTGTGTTACGAGCGGCCAACGAAATGGAAGAGGCCGGGCATAAGATTATCAAGCTGAACATCGGTAATCCCGCCCCATTCGGTTTCGAAGCGCCGCAAGAAATTATTAATGATGTGGCTTTAAACCTGCCGAATGCTGTAGGTTATACCGATTCAAAAGGGATTTTCCCTGCGCGTAAAGCCATTTGCCAGTATTACCAGCAAAAAGGCATTCTGAACATGCATGTCAATGACGTGTATATCGGTAATGGCGTGTCAGAACTGATCGTGATGGCCATGCAAGGCTTGCTGGATGACGGCGATGAAATGCTGGTGCCAATGCCTGACTATCCGTTATGGACAGCTGCCGTAAACCTGTCTGGCGGTACCGCGATTCACTATAAATGTGATGAGGAAAATTTCTGGTATCCAGACATTGCGGATATGGAAAGTAAAATCACACCCAATACCCGCGGTATTGTGATTATCAATCCAAACAACCCGACCGGTGCGGTCTACCCTCGTCATGTATTGCAACAAATCGTTGATCTTGCAAAAAAATATGACCTGATTTTGTTTGCTGACGAAATTTACGACAAAATTATTTATGATGGCATCGAGCATGTTGCTGTCGCTGCGCTTGCCGGTGACCAGCTTTGTATTTCTTTTAATGGCTTGTCTAAAGCGTACCGTATCGCAGGTTACCGTTCAGGCTGGATGGCCATTACCGGTGATAAATCACGTGCTCTAGACTATATTGAAGGCCTGGACATGTTGGCCTCAATGCGCCTATGCGCCAACCACCAGGCACAATATGCGATTCAAACCGCTTTAGGCGGTTATCAGTCCATCAATGACCTGATCCGTCCGGGTGGCCGTTTATATGAGCAACGCAATATTGCCTGGGAAATGTTAAATGACATTCCGGGTGTCTCTTGCGTAAAACCGGAAGGTGCCATGTACTGTTTCCCTAAACTGGATCCGGAAATTTACCCAATTCAGGATGATGAAAAATTCATGCTCGACTTATTGCGTGCGGAAAAAGTGTTACTGGTTCAAGGAACCGGTTTCAACTGGCCGACTCCTGACCATTTCCGTGTGGTGTTCTTGCCTGCCGAAAATGAACTGCGTGAAGCCATTACCCGTTTAGGTCGTTTCCTGTCAAAAATGCGCTAGTTCTAGGTTCTGAGATAGATTAAAAAAACCGCGTTTGATCACGCGGTTTTTTTATGTCTGATGTGAGCGCTTGTTAGTCTTTCAGCGGATTGCCAAACTGTTTTAGATATTCAATGCCCAATTGCCGCGACCCCTGATCATTAATATGATTGCTGTCTTTATTCCGATATAAAGGCACATCATTAATCATAATTTTACACGCCTGCTGATTACAGATGACCCTGGTCGGGTCAATGATTTTCAGGTCAGGGTATTTCTGTTTGGCTTCTGCAACAATGCGATTAAATTGTAGTAGCTGTGCCTCATAATTCTTTCGGGAAACAGTACATGGCGCCTGGGTATTTAAAATTTCATTGCGAAGATTACAGTCTGCCGGCACCCCATCTCTATCTAACCGAGGTACATCATTCAGCAGAATGACCTGATCACTGGACTGATAGGCAATCTCCAGGGCTTTCATGAAACCGGTTTTAAATATTTCTGCATTGGAGTGATGTTTACCATCTTCCAGTTTCACCTCATCACCGAAATACGGCACATAGGAACCGGCCAAAATAATGGTGGGATAATGGGTTTTCGCAAGATGGGCCGTAATCGCCTCATTTCTGAATGCAAACTTGTCGAGTTTTGTCCAGCGGTTAAAATTCGCTTCCGAACGCTGCACCCCGGGCAAGTAAAAAGTTGAACTTTGCGTGATGTCATAACCGCGCAAATTCGCATCTTTGGCCCATACATCCAGCATCGCGCTATAACCGTTAGCATGCGAATCGCCAATCAATAAAAAGTCGATATCGGCTTTCGGCTTGCCCAAGACACAGTCCTCCTGATCGGGTAAAGCTTTCGGATCCTCAATATCCATGCATTTATTTCGGATCACATGCGCATAAGAAAGCATGGCTTCCTGCTTGCTATAAACAGATTGCGGAAACCGGTCTGGAAAACCCTCATTGAGATTGACGGTCTTGGCAATGGCGATAAAACTCAGGGCTGGCATCAGAAAGCCGATAACAATCACTTTGTAATTCGCTGCCATCACAAAACGTTTACTGGGTTTTTCAATAAGTTGATAGGTTAAAAATGCCAACAGGATGGACAATAATACAATCACTACCTGATTTTCGACATTCAATGGTCGCATATAGATGCCGAATAACACGATAATCGGCCAGTGCCATAAATATAAAGGATAAGAAATTCTTCCCACCCAGGTACTGAAACGATTGCTTAACAATATATTGCTTGAGGGTGAAGACTGACCTAGATAAATAATCAGCGCTGTCGCCAAACACGGGATCAGCGCCATTGCGCCAGGAAAAGGCGTCTGTTTATCAAAATACACAGCTGTGGCAAACAATACGACCAAACCGCCCCAAATCAGGCTTTGCAGCAATTTTTTTGGCAGTTTGAGCTGGGGCAGAAAGCCAATCAATGCACCAATCAGCAGCTCGAAGGCACGAACCGGCATACTGTAATAGGCCTTCGCTGCATTCTGAGTCAACTTGTGCTGGGCATACAGCAATAAGGCCACAATGAATGCAGTGACTACAGCCCACATATATTTACGCGATACCTTTCCTGCAAATAGCAATAACAGTAAAGGCCAGAAAATATAGAACTGCTCTTCAACCCCTAGCGACCATAGGTGCAATAAAGGGATTCCTTCAGCATCCTGGCTAAAATAATCACCCACTTCATTGCGCATATAGATATTTGCCATGAGCAAGGTTGCATACATGACACTGTCAAAATATTCGGTCAATTCACCAGGAAGCATGACCTGCCAGGCAATAATACTCACAACACTGAGTACGGTAAAATAGGCCGGAGCTAAACGTACCACACGTTTCTTGTAAAATCGCGCGATGGAAAACCGTTTGGACTGAATATCATGCGTTAAAATAATGGTGATTAAATAACCTGAAATGACAAAAAAGACATCCACACCAATATATCCTCCTGAAAAGAAAGATAATCCGACATGGTTAAAAATCACCAATAAAACAGCAATGGCCCTTAAGCCATCAATATCAGCGCGATAGGAGAAATTCATAATTTCAAAAAAGTACGATGACGTAGCGGGATTGTAGACCTTTATTAAAAAAATTCAATTTTCAAAATAAAGGGTTATATGTCACACAATGCTATAAAAACAGTCTTAAACATTAAATCTCTTTCATAAATCAAAAAATGATCAATATTAGATATTTTAAATCAGCACGGCCTCATTTGATTGATTTAATTTTTTGTACCTTTTCGTAGGCAATCTCTCTACTTTTGAAAGGTCAAAAGTAGACAAAAACCTTTTGTTTCCCATACACGACATCCTTGTCGTGATGAGAAACGTGTGGCATCCATGCCACACTCCTGAATCCAATATCGACTAAAATCTATTTTCAATTTCAGCTTTACGAGCAATTTTTAGTTTCTAAAATGATTTATGAAAGAATTCTATTACTTAATAACGCGTGCATGCATGTTTTTATAGTGTTTATTGGTTCTAATCCTGTTTATTCTGCGGCACTCATGCTATTTATAGGATGAATGAATAATAAATACTGTGAGTACATGGATGTCCTCAAACAATATCAAGCTTAGTCTGTTGTTATGCCTCAGTATGTGCTTGGGGATTGGTATTTTGCGTTTCTCCTATACTGCGCTTTTACCCAGCACACGTGAAGCTTTTGCCTGGAGTACAGGCTTTGCCAGCCTTTTAGGCAGTGCCAATTTACTCGGCTATTTAATGGGTGCTTTTGCAGCCATGCGCCTGCCTCAAAACAAAAGCATGACTCTATACATTCAGATTGCCGCCATCGCCGGCATGTTCAGCTTGATGTGCTGTGCATTTTCCGGTTTTCCGCAAGCCTGGTATATTTTTTGGCGGGTGATTTCAGGAATCAGCGGTGGCCTGCTGATGATTTTATCTCCGAGTGTGGTGGCACAGTGCTGTGATATTCAGGACCGTTTTAAAATCAATTTTATTGGTTTTAGCGGAATTGGCCTGGGGGTTTTATTGGCGACCCTGTTCCTGCCTTATCTGGACCAGATTTCGATACAGACCGCCTGGCTGATTTTATGCGGCTTCGCGCTGATTATCTGTATTTGCTTAAGTATTTTACTGCAACAATTTAAGCATCATCTTTCTGCACAACCAGTGCAGACACAATCTAAAATTCCACTCAACACAATCTTTTATAGCTTGCTGGTTGTGTATGCCTGCAGTGCATTTGCCTATATTCCGCATTCACTGTTCTGGATTGACTACCTGAGCCATGAACTAGGACTAAACCTGTTCTGGATCAATTTTAACTGGATTCTGTATGGCTTGGGCAGCGCTTTGGGGGCTTTTGCTACCTATGCACTGGCAAGAAAATTTGGCAATTTCTTCGCCCTGAAAATTCTTTACAGTCTGTATATTATGGCGATTTTTATTGCCACCTTAAACACCAGTCCGCTGCTGACTTTTGCCTCTTCCTTTTTTACCGGCATGCTCAATCCGGCAGTGGTGTTTTTGACCTCTTATACGATTTTACAACTCTATGGTCTGGCCTATAAAAAGCTCTGGAGTATTGCCACGCTGTGTTTTGCCTCTGTGCAGCTGATTGGCGGATTAAGTTTTAGTACCCTGCAACATTTCGGCGTGACTTATCATCAACAGTTTATCCTGGCTGCGGTGGTTTTATTATTGGGAACATTGCAACTGGCCTGGTATACCCGCCCGGCTAAATTCAAAACCAGTGAGCAGACATAACCGCTTTCTACTCAGGAATCTGGAACCAGATAAGGATATGGGTTGATGGCACCTTGCCCTTGCATATAAATTCCATAATGCAAATGTGGTGGGGTATTTTCAGCATTACCGGTATTGCCGACATAACCGATCACTTCGCCTGCTTCTACCCAATCGCCTGCCTGAATCCGGGCTGCATAATCATCTAAATGGGCATAATAATGCCGGCTTAAATCCGGTCCCACAAATCCAGACCACGTTTCCCCCCAAATGATTCGTACCTACCTGCAATACAATGCCTTGAGTAGTGCTTCGCACCGCAGTGCCACGCCTGGCAAAAATATCCACACCTTCATGCTTGCGCCCTTCGCTACGCGCAGCTCCCCAGGTGCCTTGTATTTGTCGGGGTTGAATATTTTCCACGGGTATGGCAAGCCGTGTGGGCAAGTCCGTTTTTTGTAATTGCATATATAAAATGGGATAACGCATGCCTGCTGCATCACCCGATGCTGGCGGCTGGCAGCCTGAAAGCAGCACAAATGCCATCATTAAACTCAGGCAGGAAATATTTTTGGACATGTTTCGATGCTGATGCATGAATTTCAAAAATGAGAATAATCTAATCCATTTCATCTTAATTTTTTAATTCCATTGAATGAAAGATCATTTCTGTAAATATAAAAAACCTGCGACATACGCAGGTTTGTTCTTATACAGATTTAGGTCAAATGACTTATTCCATGTTGTTAATGACCGCCTGACCAAATTCCGAACAACGGAGCAAAGTCGCGTCCGGCATTAAGCGTTCAAAATCATAGGTCACGGTTTTATTGGCAATCGCACCGGAAATACCCTTGATGATCAGGTCAGCCGCTTCAGTCCAGCCCATGTCACGCAGCATCATTTCAGCAGAAAGAATAATCGAACCCGGATTGACTTTGTCTTGGCCGGCATATTTAGGTGCAGTCCCGTGAGTCGCCTCATACATCTGGATGGCTCCACCAATGTTGGCACCAGGCGCAATCCCGATCCCGCCCACTTCAGCAGCAAGCGCGTCAGAAATATAGTCACCGTTTAGGTTCAGCGTGGCAATTACCGAGTAATCGGCAGGACGCATCAGGATTTGTTGCAGGAACGCATCTGCAATGACATCTTTAATAATGATATCTTTGCCATTTTTAGGGTTTCTGATTTTAACCCATGGTCCACCATCCAGAAGTTCACCGCCAAAACGCTCAAGCGCAACTTCATAGCCCCATTCCTTGAAGGCACCTTCGGTGTACTTCATGATGTTGCCTTTGTGCACCAGGGTTACGCTAGGTTTGTCATTATCGATGGCAAACTGAATGGCTTTACGAACCAGACGCTGAGTCCCTTCTTTAGATACCGGTTTAATCCCGATCCCGCAATTATCTTCGAAACGGATTTTGGTCACACCCATTTCTTCTTTCAGGAATCGAATGATTTTTTTCGCTTCTGGAGAATCTGCTTTCCATTCAATACCCGCATAGATATCTTCAGAGTTTTCACGGAAAATCACCATGTCCGTCAGTTCAGGATGTTGAACCGGAGAAGGCACACCTTCAAACCAGCGCACTGGACGTACACATACGTATAGGTCTAATTCCTGGCGTAATGCGACGTTTAGGGAACGGATACCACCGCCAACCGGCGTCGTTAAGGGACCTTTAATAGAAACCACAAATTCACGCAGGGCTTCAAAGGTTTCTTCCGGCATGTAGGTACCGTAGATTTTATCTGCTTTTTCGCCGCAGTAGACTTCCATCCACTCGATCGAACGTTTGCCAGCGTAAGCTTTCAGAACCGCAGCATCAACCACTGCTTTCATTGCCGGTGTAATGTCTACACCAATACCGTCGCCTTCAATAAAAGGAATAATAGGATTGTTTGGAACATTGAGTGACAAGTCTGCATTTACGGTAATTTTGCTACCATCTGCAGGAACAACGATCTTCTGATAACCCATTGTATAGGTTCTCCCTTTGTATCTAGCGATATCTAAAAATAATTGCCGATTAGGCAATACTTTCGTCCTTTCTTAACGCATAATAGTTTAATTGAATTCCATTGTGTTTAAGATTTATACGGGAAATAACAACATTTCCCCATTGAATAAAACTTAACCTTTTTTAGTCTTATGTAATTAAAGAAGTCATTTCCTATGAAAATCGTCATTCTCAACAATTCCGAATACCAGACTCGCTATTAATCTGTATTAATCTGCTATCACTACACTACAGCTTTAAATAATAATATTTTTATTCTGCAATAATCTTTTTTAATCTATTTTAATCTGCTATCAAAACGGGTAACTTAACGGGTAACCTATTTTCTCCACAAGTTACCCGTCATGCTAACTGATGCCAAAGTTCGGACACTCAAGCCTAAAGAAAAGTCATACCGCATTCTGGATGCTGAACGCCTTTATATTGAGGTGCGACTAACAGGGAAAAAAATATGGCGTTTTAAATATATCCTACATGGGAAAGAAGGAACCATTAGTTTTGGCGAGTACCCTGCTGTTTCATTGGTTCAGGCACGTAAACTTAAAGATGAAGCTAAAGCCAAACTTGCCACAGGACTAAACCCATCGCAGGAAAAGAAAAAAGAACGCATGGAAAAGCAATTGAAGGTAAAAAATACCTTTAAGGCGATTGCTGAAGAATTTGTTGTTGAAAAAATGAAATACAAGTCTGAGGATTACATAAAGCGATTTATGACTTGTATGGAGAAGGATGTTTACAAGGAGATTGGTAATCTACCAATCAATGAAGTCACATCTGCTCATGTTCTTAATATTATGAAAAACACCGTGCAGCGCGTACAAAGCCAACCAAACTACGGTACTGGTGAAGCTGCAGCAAATTTGTGTCGTCGCTTTATTGGCCTGGTGATGCGTTACGCTATTGTGACATTAAGGACTGATAATGATCCAACTTATGCAGTTAAAGACGCTATTGAATCACCAGAGGTTGAGCATGCGCGACCATTAGAGAAACACGAAAAAACAGCTTTAATGGAAAAATTAAAAACGTATGGTGGAACCACAACAGTAAGAAATGCAATTCAAGCCATGCTCTACTCTATGCTTCGTACTGCCGAAATTAGGCGCATGGAATGGGGATTTGTAGACTTTGAGGAAAAGATAATCAAGTTCCCAAAGGCTTCCAGGAGGCTGAAGCAAGAACGCACAATGAAGAAAAATAGGGTTCATATTGTGCCAATGTCTTTCCAGTTACTTGAGCTAATGCAGCAACAGAAAGCGATTACTGGTGACCAAAAATATGTATTTGCTTCACCATATAAAAGAGACTGCATGCTTTCCAGAACAGCTATTAATAAGATGCTAACCTATGTGGGGTTGAGTCAGATTACAGCTCATGATTTTAGAGCAACCGCTTCCACAGATCTAAATGGCAAAGGGTATAAATCAGATTGGATTGAAGCCCAGCTGGCCCATGCCGATGATAACAAGACCAGGGCATCATATAACCATGCAAAGTATCTGGCTGATCGCAGGAAAATGATGCAAGACTGGGCTGATATGGTTGATGGGTGGTAATGGTGGTAGGGGGATATGATTTTGGATTTTTGTAGTAAATGCGATAGAGAGTAGGTGGTTCACAATAAATGAGCAATATAATTAAATTTAAAAAGCGAAGAGTTTCTCAGGGAATAATTCTATCTGGAACAACAACCAGTAATGAAAATGGCAGTGTTGCCAAAGACCTAACTTTGCAAGATTTGATGTTTTACGGTTTATATTGGGACAATGTAATACTTACGCAAATTCCAAATATAGAGTGTAGTAATGAGGCAATTGAGCAATTTAAAAGTAACGGTGTTATAGATTTTTATAGAAATGCTCCACCAGAAAAGATGCATAGTTCTGAGTTTCAGCGATTAGCACTTGAATCTCTTATAGCCTGTCAAAGTGTAAAAAAACAAAATAAAGACTCTGACTGGATCATTTTTAATAATGTAGCTAATGGTTTTAATACTATCGATTCAGATGATCTATTGGAGCGGGACTCTATTAGGGTTGAGATTGCAAAATGCTTACCCTACCCAAGCACATATGTTCCAATAGAAGTTTTGAGAAAATTTCGGGAAGATAATATTGAACAATTAGATGATTTACATTTCGCCAAATATAAACTTTTTAGAACCATAGCCGAATTTGATGATAAAGATAAACGAGAGTTGGCTCGTCAGTATGAAATTATCCAATTTGAAAGAGCTATTACTGAGTACCAAGAAGTATTTGCCGCAAGATTTCCACAATATTCACTTAAGCCTTTAATTAGTGATATCAAGAGCAATAAACCACAATTATGGGAGATTGGTGTTGCAGTAGGTGATATGGCATTAAGTGGTGGTACCTTGTCTGGCGCATATCTTGTGGGGAAGACGTTATTTAATATGCTTGGCTCAAAACAAAAAATTCATGAAGCTAAACAAAATTCACCAGAATTTCATTTTATCTCATCAGCAATAAATGAAGGAATAATACTTCAAAAAATAAGATAGCCATCACTTGAGGGCTTTGTCTTCTGGTCAACCTTCCCTTAATCTTTCGACATCAATTTCCTAAAGGATTATTTACAATACCATTCGTCAGAAAATTACATGATCAGCGTCAATTTATGTCGTAACATTGATTTTAAAGGTATTTTTGAATTTGTATGTAATGTGTCGAGTCTCTACAATCTTGATTAATGTAACAATAATCAAGGTGTAAAATGTCTGATACAAATTCTCATGGGGGCTTCAGGGTTGGCGCGGGAAGAAAAAAGTCCGAAGAGACAAAAGTTATCCGTGTGCCTGAGTCACGAATCCTAGATATCAAAGAATACTTAAAGTCATCCAAAAAAGAAATTGAAATTGTTGATATTCGTCAATTTGATCCTGTCACTAAAATGGAAATACCTTTAGTCACTGAACGTGTTCAGGCGGGCTTCCCCTCACCGGCTCAGGATTACGTCGACAAAAAACTAGATCTTAATGAATTCCTAATTAATAACGCCAATGCAACTTTTATTGTACGGGCGAACTCATTATCAATGCTTAATGCTGGAATTGATATCAATGACGCTTTAATTGTTGATCGAAGTATTGAAGCTCAACACAGAGATATTGTCATTGCGTGTGTAGATAACGAATTTACTGTTAAAAGATTGATAGTTGATGCTAAAGGATGTTGGTTGAAGGCTGAAAATGAAGGCTATTCAGACATACATCCAGAAGAAGGTCAGCAGTTTGAAATCTGGGGTGTGGTCACTAACGTGATTAAAAAATTCAGATGAAATCACAAGAAGAGATTTACGCACTTATTGATGTGAATAATTGCTATGTAAGCTGTGAGCGCCTTTTCAACCCAAAACTTAAAGATGTACCTGTAATTGTGCTTTCCAATAATGACGGGTGTGCTGTGGCACGCTCACAGGAAGCAAAAGACCTCGGCATAAAAATGGGTGTTCCTCTTTTTCAGATTCGAGACATTGTTGAGAAGCATAATGTGCGGGTGCTTTCCAGCAACTATGCTTTGTATGCAGAAATGTCTCACCGCTTCCATTCAATTCTTGCTGAATATGTGGCACCTGGTGAGCAAGAAATCTATTCAATTGATGAGTGTTTTTTAAAACTAACAGCTTATGCCCAGAATTATGTTCTGGTGGAATATGCTCAGGACATGCGACAGCGAATCTTGAAGTGGATTGGCTTACCCGTCTGTGTTGGTATTGGACGAAGCAAGACTGAAGCAAAACTGGCTAATCACATGGCCAAGAAAGCTAAAAGGTTTAATGGAGTTTGTGACCTAGTTTCTATGGATCCAAAACATAGAGATTATTTTTCAAGCTTGATTGACGTTTCGGAAGTTTGGGGAGTTGGTCGCAAACATAGCAAGAAGTTAAATAGCATAGGGATTAATACTGTTTTTGATCTGGCCCAAGCAAATCCCCATAGAATTGGAAAGATGTTTTCGGTGGTGATGCAGAGGACAGTAATGGAGCTTCAAGGTGTCTCGTGTATTGAACTCGAATATGCACCAGCAACCAAAAAGCAGATTATCTCATCACGCTCATTTGGAACTCGTGTAACCGATATAGATTCTTTGTCCGAAGCAATGAGCGATTACCTGCAGAATGCAGTAAAAAGATTGAGAGAAGAAAAATCATTGTGTGGATGTGTTATTGCGTTTGCTCAATCTAATCCTTTTGATGCAAACAGACCTTTTTACAATAAGTCTGTGAGTATTGGATTTCCAGAGCCTACCGACTCTGCTGCAGTCATGAATAAAGCTGTAATGCGGCATATGAAAGAGTTGTTTTTGCCTGGAATTGAGTTTAAGAAATGTGGCGTAATTTTGACTGCAATCGAACCAAAGTCGACGTACATATATGACCTACTATCTGATCATACTCAAATTGAGAAAAATGAAAGACTTCAAGAAGCTTTGGAAAAAGTAAAAATTAAATTTGGTGATAAGAAACTAGCAATTGGGCCATGTAAGATGCATGGTCGTGCTTGGGCGATGTCACGCCAAAACTTAACCCAGAATTACTTTAGTTGGGGTGGTTTATTAACCATAAACGATTAAAAAATTTTGTTTATAATTAAAAGGAAAGAAAAATGAAAACATGGCTCTACTTTTACCTTGAGCACGCGATAAAGCATGGGGAGATTTTTAGGAAGGAACCCGGTTGGGCTTTGGCCTTGAAAAGTAATTATGTGATTTTGAGTGGGGCTCGGAGTTGAAAAAATTTTTCTCGAATACTTTCTTGCTGGTTGCAATGGTAATAATTATCGTCACCGCCTCACTAATTAAGAGTTTATCTGCAAATGAATGGCATTGGTTTGGTAGGTCTGGAGCGTGGGCTACCATAATTGGTGTCATTCTTAGTGTACGGCCATTAATTAGAATGGGGCTTAGTAAGTGGATACAATCTCAAAGTAATATTGATCTTGGGCATATTCATCCAACACCTGAAGAGATCGAAGAAGATATACAGACATCTAAAGATGCACACGCTGTAAAGATTGGGGTATTTATGTCTATTATAGGAACGTTGATTTGGGCTTATGGCGATCTTATCGATAAATTATTAAAATAAACATAGGCGATATATCGGAAAGCCCTCAAATGAGGGCCTTCACAATTGCACCATGCTTCGCCTTACAGTCATTGTATTTGGCCACCACATCAACTGACCACAACATCACCGCTTTACCCTGCCCGGATTCCAGTTTTTGTAAATCAGCACACGGCTCAAGGAGGTTCGCTGGTATTACCGGTGATAAGTGAGTTGATTGCTGACACCCCGCTATCATCAAAACAATGCTGCTGATAAACAGGACGCTCAACGATCTTTTGCACTTCACGTGTAACGGTTTCGACTTGTACCCGCTGTTCTGATTTTGCTTTTTCATAATCTGCGCTCACCTGGTTAATGGCATTCTGTTTTTCAGCCAAGGCTTTTAAATGTTGCTGTTCAATTTTTTGAATTTTGGCTTGGCATTTGGATTCAGCATCCTGAAGCTTTCCGGACAAATGATTGGTATAGGCAATTTGGCCCAGCCATAAAAAAGAAAGGACCGCAATTGCGGTCCAGTATTTGAATTTCCATAAGACTGTGAGTATTGGCATTATTGCGCCCCTATGCATTTTTGATAACGATCAACTTGCCGGGTCCACACCCCATAGCAGTTATTGGATCGGACTGAGCAATCTTTTCCGGCGACGTATTTCCACTTCAACAATGACTGGCAGGCTTGCACGTATTTGCCCTGCTTTAGATTGCGAAGCATGGATGAGTTGTTCCAGTTGGCTTGGCCAAAGTTATAGGTAAAGTCTAAATAGGTGTCATATTCGACTTGTGACAGCTTCACCCCCTGCAGCGATTTACGGAAAGCAATCTCGTCTTTGGCCACATGCGCTTTTGCCCATTCTTGAGCTACTTTTCGTGTGATTGGCGCATCAGTCATTTTGATTGGTTGACCGTTGGGTTTTACCGTTGAGCCAATGCCTTGGGTGACTACCCCGCCACCGTCTTTGTAAGGCTTTGCTGAGTAACCTTCACGTATTTCTAAAGACGTAAAAAAAGCAGCCGAAGCTGCTAATAACACGACTGAGATTTTAGTCTTTGACATTGCATTCACCATTCGCCTTTCTTAGTGCAATTTGATGCAACTCATCTGCACGTTTATTTTCCTGTCGCTTGTAATACCAGTTGATTAAGAAACTCATAAAACTCACCAGAAGACCAGCAATTGCGATAACCAAACCCAATGCTGTTACCGGATCTAAACCTAAAAACTTCCCGGATAGTCCAGCTATTGAACCGCCAACTGCTGTTTTTGCTGATGCCGAAGTAACCGCCGCACTTGCTTCGGCAATTGCTTGCCCTGTCGTTTCAGACATTTCGCCCCCTAATTTTTGGCAATAAAAAAGCACCCGGTTGGGTGCCATTGGTTTGTTTTTAGTTAAACTTCAATTTCTGAATGTGACCCGCTGGGCGCAGGTCGCAAGATAACTTGATTTGCAATAAACACCCGGGCACCTAAATTGTAGGTTGTGCCTGATGTGCACAGCACTGGACCAGATCCACCATCAACCTGTACCCGATATTCAGGATGATTCACTGATGTAATAGTGCCAATGTATTCAGCATGAGTTGGATTAAGAAGCTTTCGTAATTCAAATAAAGGATTATTCACGACTGATACGCTCCACTGTAATAGTTTCATTCACTTTTTCATGTGAGAAACGACCACTCACCCCATCGATAACACCCCACCACTGGCCATTAAATGCAATCGATTTACCTGGCAACATCTCGCCAATTTCTTGGCTTACCGGAAGGTCTGCAAAGGTATGCAACTCCTGAATATTTGCCTTGATCAACTCAGCCTTGCCGTAACTGGCACCAGATACCACGTTG